>NZ_JBYTAH010000099.1:0-21812 GCF_058787975.1 Cupriavidus sp. FW305-26 | reverse complement strand
GCCCCGCATCCTCCAGCACCACCCGCGCCCCATGCGACTGGGCGATCTCCGCCACGATGGCCAGCCCCAACCCGCTCCCGCCGGTCGGCGCGTCCGCCACCCGATAGAAGCGATCAAACACGCGCGCCCGCTCTTCAGCAGGGATTCCCGGCCCGTTGTCGCTGACAACCAGCTCAACCGCGCGTCCTTCGGCGCTGCGACCCACCAGCACATCGATACGGCTTCCGGCAGGGATATAAGCCAGCGCGTTATCCAGCAGGTTGGTCAGCAGGATGCGCAACGCATCCACATCCCCACGCACCACCGCCGGCGATGTGTCCTTGCTGCCGTCCAGCCCAAGGTCGATATTGCGATCCAGCGCTGCCTGCGCCATGTCCGCGACCACGCTTGCGGCCAGTTGGTGCAGCTCCACCGGTTCGTGCCGGGGCATGGCTGCGCCCGGCTCCTGCCGTGCCAGCGTCAACAGCTGGGTGACCAGGTGGGTCAGCCGCTCCAGCCCCTGGCGCAGCTTGCCGATGGCTTCGTCACGCGCTGCGCCGTTGTCGGCGCGCTCCACCAGCTGTGCCTGCAGCTGCAGCGCTGCCAGCGGCGTGCGCAGGGCGTGCGCGGCGTCGGCGACGAAGGCGCGCTGGGTGTCGATGGCGTGCGAGAGCCGCGCCAGCAGCTGGTTCAGCGCCGCGCTCAGCGGCGCGATCTCGTCCGGCATCTGGCGCACGGCCAGCGGCGCCAGCGTGTTGGCGTCGCGCGCGCGCACCTCGGTGGCGATTTCGCGCAGCGGGCGCAGGCCGCGCCCCACTGCCATCCACACCAGCCAGCCCAGCAACGGCAGCAGCAACAGCAGCGGCGCCACGGTGCGCAGCGCCATGCGCGCGGCCAGCGTGCGCCGGGCGCTCATCGGCTGCGCGATCTGCACCACGGTTGGCCCAAGCTGCATGCTGTACAGGCGCCATTCGCCCTGCTGCGTGGTCACGTTGGAAAAGCCCAGCTCCGCACGCGCGGGCAGCGCCGGGTGCGAATGCGACAGGTACAGGCTGCGGCCGGAGCCGTCCCAGATGTGGATGACCACATCCTCGTCGGCGTGCGTCAGGTCGCCGGGCGCGCCCAGAAAAGGCGGCGCCACCGGGTTGGCGAACTGGCTGGGCAATGCCGCGGCCATCTGCTTCATCTGGTAGTCGAACAGCGCATTGGCTTCCTGCCGCGCCTGCCCGTAGATCAGCGCCGTGGCGATGGCGATGCCGGCAAGCAGGCCCGCGGCCAGCCACCACAGCAGGGTTCGCTGGATGGAGCGCATCAGGGAGTGTCTCCTTCGCCCGCGGATGCTGCATCCCCATCGAGGCGCGGCACCACATAGCCCACGCCGCGGATATTGCGGATCAGCGCCGCGCCGAACTTCTTGCGCAGCGCGTGGATATAAACCTCGACGGTATTGCTGCCGACTTCGTCGTCCCAGCCGTACAGCCGTTCCTGCAGCTGCGGCACCGACCAGACCTTGCCGGGCCGCGCCATCAACGCGGACAGCAGCGCGAACTCGCGCGCCGACAGCCGCACCGGCTCGCCGCGGTGGGTAGCCTCGCGGGTAGTGGGGTTGAGCACGATGTCACCGTAGCTGACCAGCGGCTCTGCGCGGCCGGCGGCACGGCGCGCCAGCGCGTGCATGCGCGCCGCCAGTTCCTGCAGGTCGAAGGGCTTGACCAGGTAATCATCGGCGCCGGCATTGAGCCCCGCGACACGGTCCGCGACGGCATCGCGCGCGGTCAGGATCAGCACCGGCGTCGGCACGCCGCGCGCGCGCAAGGTGCGCAGCACGTCGAGGCCCGGGCGCCGCGGCAGGCCGAGGTCGAGCAGGATCAGGTCATAGCACGCCTGGCCGTGCTGCGCGGTGCTGGCCGCGGCCAGGCCCGCGTCGCCGTCGCGCACCCAGTCGACGGTAAAGCCTTCCTGGCGCAGCGCCAGCTTGACGCTGTCGCCGATCATGGCGTCGTCTTCCACCAGCAGCACGCGCATGGCTATGCGTTCCGGCCGCGGCCGTCGAGCTGCTCGGCCAGTGCGCGCGCCAGTCCCGGCAGCGCGGGGTGGCTGGCGGTGATGACGTGGACCGGCACGGCTTCCAGCCAGCCGCGCATGCGGCCCTTGGCGACAAAGCGCTCGGCGAAGGCCGAGGCCTGCAGCGCCGGCACGAAGCGTGGCAGGATGCCGCCGCCCAGGTAGACCCCGCCACGTGCGCCCAGCACCAGGGCGATGTCGGCCGCAACCGAGCCGAGCAGGCCGAAGAACACCGCCATGGCGCGCTGGCACAGCGGGTCGTGGCGCTCGAAGGCGCCGGTGGTGACCTGCTCCGGCAACAGCGGCGCGAGCAAAAGCGTACCCGTTTCTGCGGCCAGCGCGGCATGGATATGCGACAGGCCGCTGCCGCACAGGAGCCTCTCCGCCGACACCCGGCCAACGTTGCGATGGGCGGCGCGCCAGGCGATCCATTCGTCGTCAGTGTCGGGCATCAGCTCGATATGGCCGCCTTCGCCGGCCAGCGCCACGGCTGCTCCGCCCGGCGCCGGCACCAGGCCGGAAACGCCCAGCCCGGTGCCCGGCCCGACCAGCGCGAGCGGCGCGGTGCGCACCGGGGTGCCGGCACGCACGGGCACCAGCCCGTCGGCAGGCAGGTACGGCAGGGCCAGCGCCAGCGCGGTGAAGTCGTTGATGGCCACCAGCGTCTGCAGCCCGAGCGCGCGCCGCATGCCGTCGATCGAGAACGACCAGTTGTGGTTGGTGAGCCGGACCTGGTCGCCGGTCACCGGGTTGGCCAGGCCGATCGCCGCGTGGCGCGGCACCGGCTTGCCCGACGCGGCAAGTCCGTCGAGGTATTGGCGCAGGGCTGCTTCGAGCGACGGGAAATCGGCCACCTTCAGCGCGGTCACCGGGCCGATCCGCATTGGTGCGGTTTCCAGTGCAAAGCGCACGTTGGTGCCGCCCACATCGCCGAGCAGGCGGGGGAAGTCAGCGCAGGAGGATGCAGTGGTGGCCATGGTGTCGGGTAGCGCTCCGCTTGGGAATCAGTCTGTCAGGTCTTGAACACGTCAAGCCCGTGCCGGTGCCGTGACAGCACCAGGCTGACCGGCAACGACGGCACAGGGCCCTGCAGCGCGCGTTCGAGCACCTCGGCCTTGGCCGCGCCCGACACTGACAGGAACACGCGCTCGGTGGCCAGCAGCGCCGCCAGGTTGAGCGTGATGCGGGCATGCGGCGCGGCTGACGGGCGCGTGATCACGTAGCCGGGCTGCGGCTCGCTCAGCGCGCCCTGCAGTTCGGGCGCATCCGGGAACAGCGAGGCGGTATGGCCGTCCTCGCCCATGCCCAGCACCACCACGTCTGGCTGGCGGAATGCGCTGTTGGCGCGCGCCACCGCCTGTGCCGGCGCGGCAGCGTCCTGCGCATCGGCAATCAGCGGCACGAAAGCGGCACTGGCAGCGGCCTCGCGCAGCAGGTGCGCGCACACCAGGGCGGCGTTGCTGTCCGCGTGCTCGGGCGGCACCACGCGCTCATCGACCAGCGTGATGGTCACCGCTTCCCAGCGCACGTGCCGGTGGCGCAGCCGCTCGAACAGCGCCACCGGCGAGCGTCCGCCCGAGACCGCCAGCACCGCCCAGCCCTTGACGCGGATGGCCAGCTCCAGCGCATTGCCGATGGAGATGGCCAGCGCCTCGGCCTGGTCCATCGGGGTGGGATGTTCAAACACACGCATGATGGTTTCCTTTGCGATTCTGCGCGCGCATGGCTCAGGCTTCCTCGTGCCACAGCCCGCCGTCGCGCGACATCAGCGCCGACGACGCGGCCGGTCCCCAGGTGCCGGCGGTATAGGGCTTGGGCGGCACGGTGCTGGCCTCCCAGGTGTCGATGATGGGTTCGACCCAGCGCCAGGCCTGCACTTGTTCATCACGGCGCACGAACAGGCCCAGCCGGCCGCGGATCACGTCGAGCAGCAGCCGTTCGTAGGCGCCGGCGCGGCGCACCTTGAACGAGTTGGCAAAGTCCAGGTCGAGCGAGGTCGGCGTCAGCTCCAGCGTGTCGCCAGGCTGCTTGACCAGGCAGTACAGGCGGATGCTCTCTTCCGGTTGCAGCTGGATCACCAGCCGGTTCTGCGGCGACAGCGTCAGCGGCCGCGGGAAGATCGCGTGCGGCACGTCGCGGAAATGGATCACGATCTCGGCCACGCGGGACTGCATGCGCTTGCCGGTGCGCAGGTAGAACGGCACGCCTTCCCAGCGCCAGTTGGCGATCTCGGCCTTGATCGCGACAAAGGTCTCGGTGTGGCTGTCGGGCGCGATGCCCGCTTCTTCAAGGTAGCCCGGCACCGGCTTGCCGCCGATGGCACCGGAGCGGTACTGGCCGCGCACGGTCTTCTCGGCCACGTCCTGCGGCGTGATCGGCTTGAGCGCCTTCAGGATCTTGATCTTCTCGTCGCGGATGGCATCTTCGCTGAGGCTGGCCGGCGGCTCCATTGCCACCATGCACAAGAGCTGCAGCAAGTGGTTCTGCACCATGTCGCGCAGCGCGCCGGTGCGGTCGTAGAAGTCGCCGCGCGTTTCCACGCCGAGTTCTTCGGCGATGGTGATCTGCACGTCCTGCACCCACTCGCGCCGCCACAGCGGCTCGAACAGCGCGTTGCCGAAGCGGATCGCCATCAGGTTCTGCACCGACTCCTTGCCGAGGTAATGATCGATGCGGTAGATCTGCTCTTCGGCGAAGAACTTCGCCACTGCCGAGTTGATTGCCTCGTTGGATTCGAGGTCATGCCCCAGCGGTTTTTCCAGCACGATGCGCACATTGGGCGCCTGGCGCGTGTTCAGGCCGGTGCGTGCCAGCTGCTCGCAGATCGACACGAACAGGTGCGGCGCGGTGGCGAGATAGCACACCACCACTTCAGGCTTGCGTGCCAGCACCTGCTCCGCGAGCGCATCGAAATGCGCGGGCACGCGTGCATCGGCCTGCACGTAGACAACGCGCGCGCAGAACTTGTCCCATGACTCGGGCGGCGCATGGGCTAGCCCGGGGCGCACGGTCTGCTCCAGCGAGGCGAGGTAGTCCGCGGTCGAGAGCGGCTGGCTGCCGGTGGCGAGGATGCGTGCGGCCGGATGCAGCAGGCCGGCGTGGTGGGCATCGAACAGGGACGGCAGCAGCTTGCGCCGCGCCAGGTCGCCGGTGCCGCCGAACAGCACCATGTCGAAATCAGGCATGCTCACCCTGGACTCCTTTAGCGATTTGAGGACCCGCCATGGAAGGCGCGCGGTGTGGCCAGTTTACGTGACTCGCCAGCGCTTGGCGAGGCGCAGGCCGCAGCACTTGCTTGGCAAAGGCATGACCGGAGCGCGAAGCGTACCCGTTTCTGCGTGTGCTGCGCAGTGGATCGTGCGGTACGCGGCAAAGTGCGCTAGGCTGAAAGCTCCCCCGCAGGAGAACCCCATGCCACGTCATCCAGTGCTCGAGCGGGTCACCGCCCGCATCGTCTCCCGCAGCGCCGCCTCGCGCCAGGCGTACCTTGACCGCACCCACGCCATGGCCGGGCAGAAGGTCGAACGCGCGCAGCTTTCCTGTACCAACCTGGCCCATGCGGTGGCTGCCATGCCGGACGCCGCGAAGATCCGGCTGAAGGCCGACGAGCGGCCCAACCTGGCGATCGTCTCGGCCTACAACGACATGCTGTCGGCGCACCAGCCGCTGGCGGCTTTCCCTCAGTGGCTCAAGGAAGCGGCGCTCGAGGCCGGCGGCACCGCGCAGTTTGCCGGCGGCACGCCTGCGATGTGCGACGGCGTCACGCAGGGCCAGGACGGCATGGACCTGTCGCTGTTCTCGCGCGATGTGATTGCGCTGGCCACGGCGGTGGCGCTGTCGCATCAGATGTTCGATGCCGCGCTGTACCTGGGCGTGTGCGACAAGATCGTGCCCGGGCTGGTGATGGGCGCGCTGTCGTTCGGCCACCTGCCGGCCGTGTTCGTGCCGGGCGGGCCGATGACCACCGGCATCAGCAACGACGAAAAGGCGCACACGCGCCAGCTCTACGCCGAAGGCAAGATCGGCCGCAAAGAACTGCTCGAGGCCGAGACCCGCTCCTACCACGGCCCCGGCACCTGCACCTTCTACGGCACCGCCAATTCCAACCAGATGCTGATGGAGATGATGGGCCTGCACCTGCCGGGCACGGCCTTCGTCAACCCCAACACACCGCTGCGCGAGGCGCTCACGCGCGAGGCCGCGCGCCAGGCGCTGAAGCTGGTGCACGGCGGCGAGCGCTATACGCCGGTGGCCGAGGTGCTGGACGAGCGCGCCTTCGTCAACGGCATCGTCGGGCTGCTGGCCACCGGCGGCTCCACCAACCACACGCTGCACCTGATCGCGATGGCGCGCGTGGCCGGCATCGTGCTGGGCTGGGACGACTTTGACGAGCTCTCGGCCGTGGTGCCGCTGCTGGCGCGCGTGTACCCGAACGGCAAGGCCGACGTGAACCAGTTCCAGGCCGCAGGCGGGCTGCCCGTGGTGATCCGCGGGCTGCTGTCGCTGGGCCTGGTGCATGACGACGTGACCACCATCGTCGGCCGCGGGCTGCAGGACTACACGCGCGAACCCGTGCTGCGCGACGGCAAGCTGACCTGGATCGACGGCCCGGCCGCGCCGCTCGACGACAGCATCGTGCGCGCCGCCGACGCGCCCTTTGCGCCGGACGGCGGCATCAAGGTGCTGGACGGCAGGCTGGGCCGCGCGGTGATCAAGACTTCTGCGGTCAAGGCCGAGCACCAGGTGGTGGAGGCACCGGCGATCGTGTTCGAGCATCAGGACGATGTGCTGCACGCATTCAAGCGCGGCGAGCTGGAGCGAGACTTCGTTGCGGTGCTGCCGTGGCAGGGCCCGGCCTCGTGCGGCATGCCCGAGCTGCACAAGCTCACGCCCACGCTGACGGTGCTGCAGGACCGCGGCTTCCATGTGGCGCTGGTGACCGACGGGCGCATGTCGGGCGCGTCGGGCAAGGTGCCGGCGGCTATTCACGTCTGCCCCGAGGCGCTGCGCGGGGGCGCGATCGGGCGCGTGCGCAGCGGCGACATGATGCGCGTGGATGCGCCCGCGGGCGTGCTCGAGGTGCTGGTGCCGGATGACGAATGGCAGGCGCGCGCGCCTGCCCGTCCGGACCTCAGCGCCAATCGCCACGGCGTGGGCCGCGACCTGTTCGCCACCTTTCGCCGCCATGTCAGCACTGCGGAAAGCGGCGCCTGCACGCTGTTTTCGGACGAGGACGACGACAACAACGCACCCGTGCTCGGCTAGCCCAGGTGCTGCACCGGCTGGCGCGGCGCCGCGCCGGCCGGGTGCGGCGCGCTCGCCAATGGCGCACTGTCGGCCACCTTCACCGCACCCGGCACCGAGGCGGCGCCCGGCACGTGCAATTCCTGGATCGGCACCGCCAGCTTGCTGCCGGCTTGTTCCAGCACATGCTTGATGCGCTCGTAGAACGCGAAACGCACGTTCCAGTAGTCGTCATTCGAGGTCCAGTAGCGCACGTTCAGCGTGATGCCCTGCTGCGTGTAGTTGACCACCATGGTCTCGGGCCTGGGTTCGGCCAGCAGGCGCGGCTCGCGCGCGAGCATCGCGCGCAGCGCTTCCAGGCTGCGCTGCACATCGCTGTCGAAGGTCACCGTGGCCTCGATGTCTGCGCGCCGCGTGGCGTTCTCGCTGTAGTTGGTGATGGCGCTTCCCCACAGCTTGCCGTTTGGCACGCGCAGGCAGACGCCATCGAAGGTGGTCAGCTCGGTCATGAAGAGGCCGGTCTCGCGCACGGTGCCGGCCACCCCCTGCGCATCGATGTACTGGCCGACGCGGAACGGCCGCAGCAGCACCAGCATGATGCCGGCGGCAATGTTCTGCAGCGTGCCCTGCAGTGCCAGCCCGATGGCCAGGCCCGCGGCGCCCAGCATGGCGATGATGCTGGCGGTCTGCACCCCGAACTGCGACAGCACCAGCACGATGGTCAGCACGCGCACCATCCATTGCAGCGCGTTGGCCAGCAGCGGGCGCATGGTCTCGTCCACGTGCGTGCCGCTGAGCGCGCGCCGGGCGCCCCGGGCCACGCGGGCCGACAGCCACCAGCCGGCCATCAGGATCAGGATGGCTGCCAGGCAGTTCATTCCCTGGTTGATGGCGAACTGGACCAGGTAAGTCCAGCCCGCCTCCAGCTTGTTCGCATCGATGAAGTTCAGGTCCATGGGAGCGGCTCCGTTTGCGGTTGTTATGGAGGAGACAGGCGGTGCTGCGTACCCGTTTCTGCGTGCGGCAGCGGGCTGCCAGATCGCCCTCAGGCGCCTGGCGGGGAATTTCCCGCTTGACAACTTGCCGCACGTTGCCAGCGCGATGTCGGACGATCACCGACAATGCTGGCACGGCAATACAGTGAAGGGGACAAGCAAGGCGGGATTTGGTTTCCGGCGATTGCGTCACGCGGTTGCGTGCAGGCGCGCCAGCCCTTGTGCAATCAAGGCTGGCGGCGGATCAGAAAAATCCGAGCGAGGGAGGAACCAGGGGCAGCCAGGCCAGGCTCGGCGCGGCGGGCCGGCTGTGCGGCACAACTTTCAGCGACGAAAGTTGGCGAATAGGGGTCGGCGATACCGCCATCCGGGCATCGACAGGGACGCAGAAACGGGTACGCTCCCTGCCCTGCCCCGGCAATGGGTCAGGCCGGATGATCGTGCAGCCGGTCGCGTGCGGCCAGCGCAGGAAAGAACCGCATCCACAGCGCCACCACCAGCAGCGTGCCGACGCCGCCCAGGATCACCGCGCCCACCGGGCCCAGCAATGCCGCGGTGACGCCGGACTCGAACTCGCCCAACTGGTTCGAGGCGCCGATAAACACCGAATTGACGGCGCCCACGCGCCCGCGCATGTCGTCCGGGGTGTCGAGCTGGACCAGCGTGGAACGCACCACCACGCTGATCATGTCCGACGCCCCCAGCACCACCAGGGCCACCATCGACAACGGCAGCCAGGTCGATACGCCGAACACCACGGTAGCCACCCCGAACAGCGCCACCGCGCCGAACATGATGCGCCCGGCGCGCCGGTTCAGCGGATGGCGCGCCAGCCACAGCGCCATTACCAGCGCGCCGACCGCCGGCGACGAACGCAGCAGCCCCAGGCCCCACGGCCCGGTGTGCAGGATGTCGCGCGCGTAGATCGGCAGCAGCGCCACGGCGCCGCCCAGCAGCACCGCGAACAGGTCCAGCGAAATCGCGCCCAGCAGCACCGGGCGGCTGCGGATATAGGCAAACCCGGCAAACACGGTGCGCACGCTGACCGGCGCGGTCAGGCGCTGCGCGGCGTGGCGCAGCGTGATGCCGCTGACCAGCACGGCGGCAATGGCAAAGAGCGTGGCACTCAGCCCATAGACCACGCCCGGCCCGGCCACGTAGGCAAAGCCACCAATTGCCGGGCCGATGATGATGGCGGCCTGCCCGGCGGAGCTGGCCAGCGCCACCGCGCGCGGCAGCTGGCGCGGCGTCACCACGCTGGGCAGCAGCGCCTGCAGCGTGGGGGTCTCGAACGCGCGCGTGGCGCCGATCAGCGCGACGAAGACAAAGATGTGATGGCTGTCGATCCAGCCGCTCAGGCTGGCCACGGCCATGCCGGCGGCCAGCAGCGCCTCGATCGCCTGGCAGGTGCGCACGATGCGGCGCCGGTCGAAGCGGTCGGCCACGTGCCCCGACATCAGGATCAGCACCACCGACGGCAGGAACTGCACCAGCCCGACCATGCCGAGCATCAGCGGGTCGCGGGTAAGGTCGTACATCTGCCAGCCGACCGCCACCGTAAAGATCTGGTAGCCAATCGTGGTGCACAGGCGCGCGAACCAGTAACGGCGGAAAACGGCGTCGCGGAAGACGCTGTCCGGCGCGGCGGCCTGGACGGTGGCTGGGGAAGACATGGATGCGGGAGGGAGGCGGAGATGGCTGCGCACCGCCCAGCGCCGCCGTGCCGTTGAGGACGCCACGACAGCCATTGCAGTGCACAAAGGTAAGATTCTAAAGCGCCTGCTGAATACCTGCATACAGATGCCCACACGCGCACACCTATCGAAAAAAATGTTAGTAGTTCACCTCTTTTAGGTGTCCGGACGTCTGCACATTGATGCACATAAACCACAATCCCGGGCGGCGGGTGCTGGCCGTTTCGCTTCTGAGAATCACTCGCATTTATAATCTCGGCCCATTGGCGCGGCCGCCCACGACGTCCCTCCCCTTGGCTTGCGGAACGCGCTGCTTCTCAGGAATCCATCTTGCAGCCCGCTTTCCGCCTTTCCGGGGGTGCCATCGGCGCCGCCCTGCTGTTCGCCCAGCTTGCCGCCCTGCCGGCCCACGCCGCTGATCCCGCGCCTGCCGCCGACCCCGAAGCCACGCTGAACGCCGTCACCGTGGTCGGCAACTGGCTGGAGAACGCCAACGAGGCCAAGGTGCTGGAGCATCCCGGCGCGCGTACCATCGTCGACCGCGAGACCTTCCAGGAAGCCGGCGCCAACAACGTGCGCGAGGTGCTGCGTCGCATCCCCGGCGTGCAGGTGCAGGAGAACAACGGCACCGGCGGCAGCGATGTCTCGCTCAACGTGGGCGTGCGCGGGCTGACCTCGCGCCTGTCGCCGCGCTCGACCATCCTGATGGACGGCGTGCCGCTGGCAGTGGCGCCCTACGGCCAGCCGCAGCTGTCGATGGCGCCGTTGTCGCTGGGCAACCTGGAAACCATCGACGTGGTGCGCGGCGCCGGCTCGGTGCGCTACGGCCCGCAGAACGTGGGCGGCATCATCAACTTCGTGACGCGCCCGATACCGAAGACCTTCGCGGCCGATGCGTCGGTGTCGACCGACATCTACAGCCACGGCGGCAGCGTCAAGACCAACCCGACCGCATTCATCGGCGGCACCAACGACAACGGCCTGGGCGGCGCGCTGCTGTACTCGGGCATCCATGGCAACGGCTATCGCGAGAGCAACGACCACGTCAATATCGACGACCTGATGCTCAAGGGCGCGTACCGGATCTCGAAGACCGATGAACTGAGCGCGGCCTTCCACTACTACGAGGGCAGGGCCGGCATGCCCGGCGGCCTGACTTCGGCCCAGTATGCGGCCGACCCGTTCCAGTCGGTGCGGCCCTACGACAATTTCGACGGCCGCCGCAGCGACTTCAGCCTGAAGTACAGCCACAACGACAATAACCGCAAGTTCGAGGTGCTGACGTACTACACCGACAGCTTCCGCGGCAGCAACATCGAGCAGCAAGGCACCGGCACGCAGGCCAACCTGCGCCGCCTGGCCGCGGCCCCGCGCAATTACCACACGTTCGCGATCGAGCCGCGCTACTCGCAGCTGTTCCGCGGCGAGAGCATGAGCCACGAGGTCAGCGTCGGCTACCGCTTCCTGCGCGAAGCCAGCGACGAAAAGGCATCGCGCACGGTGTTCTACACCCCGGGCACCATCGATCCGACCACGCTGCGCTCGCCGGTGTACCAGTCGCGCACGGGCGGCACCACCGCCAATGCGGTCTATATCGACGACACCATCAACGTCGGCAGCTGGACCATCACGCCGGGCCTGCGCTATGAGTTCATCCGATCGTATGTGACCGACAACTTCACCGGCGCTCGCAATGACGTCTCGTCCAACGAGCCGCTGCCGTCGCTGGCGGTGATGTACCACGTCAGCGACCAGTGGAAGCTGTTCGCCAACGCCGGCGTTTCGTTCGGCCCGCTGCAGTACTTCCAGATCGCGCAGACCACCAACGGCCTGACGCCCGAGAAGGCCAAGACGTATGAGGTCGGCACGCACTTCAACGCCAACGGCTGGGGCGGCGAGCTGACGCTGTTCAATATCGATTTCGACGACGAGCTGCAACTGCGCGGCGGCACCGGCGGCGCGCCGGACGCGTGGACCAACCTCGGCGCCACCACCCACCGTGGCGTGGAATCGTCGCTGCGCTATGACTTCGGCGCGCTCGACAAGTCGCTGGCCGGCCTGTCGGCATACGCCACCTACACCTTCACCGAAGCCACCTACAACCAGGGCAACTTCGCCGGGCGCGACCTGCCGTTCTATTCGCGCCACGTGGCCACCGTAGGCATGCGCTATGCGCGCAACCGCTGGGCACTCAATGTCGATGGCTTCGCGCAGTCGAAACAGCGTTCGCCGGGCGATCCGAGCACGTCGACCAACTACCAGACGGCGGAAAGCGCAAACGGTGCGCTGGGCGATATCCCGGGTTATGCGCTGCTGAACATGCGGCTGGGCTATGACTTCGGCAAGTCGGCGCAGAATCTGAAGGTGGCGGTTGGGGTGAAGAACGTGTTCGACAAGCGCTATTTCACGCGCTCGACCGACAACAATGCGGGCAAGTATGTGGGGATGCCGCGGACGTTCTATATCCAGGCGTCACTGGCATATTGAGGCGAAATCAGGCTGAGGGGGTGCTCCCCTCAGGTAGCAAAACGGCTCGCAGTTGCGAGCCGTTTTTGCTTTTGCAGCTTTAGTACGCGATCAAACGATCTCGCGCGTCTCCATGAACTGCAGCTCCGGGAACCGCTCCTGTGTCAGGCGCAGGTTCACCATGCTCGGCGCCAGATAGACATGGTCGCCCGCGCCATCGAGCGCCACGTTATGCCCCGCCTTGGCGATCAGCTTCTCGATCTCCGCGGGCGTGCCCTTGAGCCAGCGCGCGGTCGCGCATTCATGCGATTCGAAAATGGCATCGACGCCGTACTCGTGCTCGAGCCGGTGCGCGACCACGTCGAACTGCAGGATACCGACCGCGCCCAGCACCAGGTCGTTAGAAGCAAGCGGGCGGAACATCTGTGTGGCGCCCTCCTCGGCCAGCTGCTGCAAACCCTTCTGCAGCTGCTTGACCTTGAGCGGGTTGTTCAGGCGCGCGCGGCGGAAGAACTCTGGCGCGAACGACGGGATGCCGGTGAACTTGAGCGGCTCGCCCTCGGTGAAGACATCGCCCAGGCGGATGGTGCCGTGGTTGGGCACGCCGATGATGTCGCCGGCGTAGGCTTCTTCCGTCGTGTTGCGGTCCTGCGCCATGAAGGTGATGGCGTTGTTGATCGCCACGGTCTTGCCGGCGGACACGTGCAGCAGCTTCATGCCGCGCTCGAAACGGCCCGAGCACACGCGCACGAAAGCGATGCGGTCGCGGTGGCGCGGATCCATATTGGCCTGGATCTTGAAGACGAAGCCGGTGAACTTGGGCTCCTGCGGCTCAACCACGCGCGAATCCGTGTTGCGCGCCAGCGGCGGCGGCGACAGCTCGCACAGCGCATCCAGCAGCGACTGCACGCCGAAGTTGTTGATGGCCGAACCAAAGTAGACCGGGGTCTGCTTGCCGTTGAGGAACGCGTCCTTGTCGAAGGTGTGCGAGGCACCGCGCACCAGCTCGATCTCGATGCGCAGCTCTTCGGCCTGGCTGCCCAGGATGCGGTCCAGCTCCGGGTTGTCCAGCCCGTCCAGGATCGCGGCCGTGCCCTTCTCGCCGTGCGGATCGAACAGCTGGACCTTGTCGTTGATCAGGTGGTACACGCCGCGGAAGGCCTTGCCCATGCCGATCGGCCAGGTCATCGGCGCGCACTGGATCTGCAGCACCTCCTCGATTTCGTCAAGCAGCTCGATCGGCGAACGGCCTTCGCGGTCGAGCTTGTTGATGAAGGTGAGGATGGGCGTGTCGCGCAGGCGGCAGACGTTGAGCAGCTTGATGGTCTGCGCTTCCACGCCGTTGACCGAGTCGATCACCATTACCGCGGAGTCCACCGCGGTCAGCGTGCGGTAGGTGTCTTCAGAGAAGTCCTCGTGGCCCGGGGTGTCGAGCAGGTTGACGATGTTCTCCTGGGCCTTGCCATCGGCGGTCTCCCGGCGGTAGGGGAACTGCATCACCGACGAGGTCACCGAGATGCCGCGCTGCTTTTCCAGCTCCATCCAGTCCGAGGTGGCGTGGCGGTCGGCCTTGCGCGCGCGCACTTCGCCCGCGACCTGGATGGCGCCGCCGAACCACAGCAGCTTTTCGGTCAGGGTGGTCTTGCCCGCATCGGGGTGGGAGATGATGGCAAAGGTGCGTCGACGCGCAATTTCAGAAACGAGCGAGCTCACGGCAGCGGAGTTTGACTGGGAAATATTGGATGGCCCGGCGGGCGGCCGGGCCAGGGCCGGCAGCGCCCGCAGGCGATGGCGGGGCCGGGCTCTGCGGGCACGCGAAGGGAATGGGGCGCTATTTTACCGGTTTTGGGCACCGCTCCGGGTTTGTGGCGCCCAGGTGCGGCAAGTTATTCCGCCAGCTTCTCTGCCGGCTTGCCGCGCAGGCTGCCGAACTGCAGCGCGTACTGACGCGTCAGTTCCGCGCCGAAAAAGAAGATCTGTGCCGAGTAATACACCCATAGCATCAGCGCCACCACCGAGCCCGCGGCCCCGTACGAGGAGGCCACGGCGCTGTTGCCCAGGTACAGGCCGATCAGCCGCTTGCCGATCGAGAACAGCAAGGCTGTGATGACCGCGCCCATGGTGACGTCGCGCCAGGCAATGCGCGCATTGGGCAGCATCTTGAAGATCACCGCGAACAGCGCCGTCACCACGGCAAAGGAAAAGGCGGTGGAAAGCACATCGGCCACCGGCGCGAACCACGATTGCGTCCACAACTGGCCCCACAGGCGCTCAACCACGGCCAGCGCCGCATTGACGATCAGAGACACCAGCAGCATGAAGGCCAGCACCAGCACCAGGCTGAATGACAGCAGGCGCGTGCGCAGCAATTGCTGCCAGCCCGCCGTCTCGGGCACCGGCACATGCCAGATGTCGTCCAGGCTGCTCTTGAGCTCGGCAAAGGCACTCGTGGCGCCCACGAGCAGGATGCCCGTCGCCACCAGCGCCGCCATGCCGCTGCCGCCAGCGCGGTGCGTAGCCGCCAGGATTTCCTGGATGGCCGTGGCGCCCTGCTCGCCCACCAGGCCTTCAAGCTGCGAGAAAATCTCGCCGCGTGCGGCCTCGGCGCCGAAGAACAGGCCGGCGATCGAGATCACCAGCACCAGGATGGGCGCCAGCGAGAACAGCATGTAGAAGGAGAGCGCCGCCCCTTTGCTGGCCGCCCGATGCGCGAACCAGGAGTTGATGGCGGCAGCGACCACGCGCAGGGTGCGTGCGCCGGTATGGCGGTCCGGCAGCCAGTGCGGGCGATGCCTGCGGTGATGTGGCGCCGCGCTGCCGGCGGAAGAGGACTGGTGTTCGGTATTGTCGGTCACGGCCAGGTGCTGGCGCGATGCGCCAGGCGGATCGCGTGTGCGTTGCGCATGCCTTCGGGGCGCGGTCTGTGCGGCGAAGGCCCGTGCGTTCATCATACTGCGCATTGCGCGCTGCCCCAAGCCGGCGCAGGGAGGCAACCTGCTACAGTAGGACCAGGCACACCTGCCGGCGCAACCCGTGCCTGCGCGCCGGCGCAAGGAGGCACCGTGACCTGCAACCTCCGCACGCGCCCTGCGGCCGTGCTACTGATCATCGGCATGCTGGGCTGCGCCGGCTGCGAACGCAGCCAGCCGGGCCCCAAGCCCATTTCCGGCGCGGCGGCCAGCGCCACCCCGGCCGCGCCCGCCACGCTCAATCCTCCCGACACACCAGCCGCGCCGGCATCGGGGCAACCACGCTGACGGCACCGCAGGACACTGACCGGGGCGTACCTGTTTCTGCGTGACCTATCGGCGGCCGGTGCAGGTGTTGCCGGGCCGCGTCAACTGCAACGCCGGTTTCAGGCGTGCAACGCGTTGCAAGAGCGCGCCTGCGGGCCTAGCGCAGCGCGTTATCCCGCACCCCGCGTACGCAACGGGCACCCGGCGCCGCACCAGCGCGGCCACCACGCGCGCCGCCGCGCGCATGGCGCGTTGCAGCGGCGAAACCGATTGGTCTGCCACCGCGCCCCAAGGCCTGCCCGCGCTCGCCCCTCATACCGCAAACCCGCGTGGCATAAGCCTTTGCGGCCCTTGGCACACTTGTCGCTCAGGCAAAACAGGGGCACATGGGCCCGTGCCCATGGAACCAGCCATTGCATGCAGGAGAAAACCCAGACATGCGTCATCCGCCATCACGCATGACGGCGCGCCGGCGCTCCTACCGGCTCGCGGGTCCGCCGCCGTCGGTGGTGGACCTGCTGTCGTCGCCACTGCTGCCCCATCCGCGGGCGCGTACGCCGCCCGCCACGCCGGCCGCGCAAGGCGCTGGCTGCGCAGCGACGGCCAGGCACGGAGTTGCCAGGGCTGCCTTCCGGCGCCACGCGGGCAAGCGGCGCGCGTGACCGCAGGCAGCATTGGCAACGCAGGATGTCGCGGCAGGCTGGCGCCGCGAACGGAATGATGGCGGGTACGCGAGCCAGCGTGCCCGCGCGGATTTGGTGCTCCGTCCCCCGGCGGGCACCGTTTTTTCCACAGGGAGGCACCCGCCATGACAGCCGGAATGCTTGCCGCCACGGTGCTGGCGGTGTTCTCAACCAGCGCCGCGGCGGCAAGCTATGCCTGGTTCGACCGCCCCGAAGCGGCCAGCGCCGACAGCCACGCGGCGGTCAGCAATGATGTTTACGTGCGCGGCTTTGGCTGGGCCTGGGGGGAACTGCAGCTATCGCCGGACACGCCGTCCGGTGCCGCCACGTCAACGCCAGGGCGGCAAGCGCGCGACAAGCCGGAGCGCGGCGCGATCGTGCCGTGGCGCCAGCATGACGAGAACGGGCCGCCGCGCCAGCCGCGCGGCAAGCTCAGCATGAACCTTGCCACCGAGCTGATGGATGCGGCCAGCGGCGAGTCCGGGGCCAGGCGGCCCCTGGCAGTGGTGCGCTGACGTGCCGACGGGCACGAGGAAAGGCGGAGCCGGCGGGCGGACGTCGCCTGTTCCCCTTTCCTGCGGCGCCTGGGATTGCGTCCGGCCTCCGGCAACCTGCGCCGGCTTGCCGCTTACTCGCCCGCAGTCGCCTGACTCTCCACGCGGATGTTGTGCTTGTGCATGAGCCGGTACAGCGTCACGCGCGAGACATTGAGTTCGCGCGCGGCCGGCACCACGTGAAAGCCGTGGCTCGCCATCACGGTGCGGATGGCCTCGCGCTCGGCTTCTTCGCGGATCGCGTCAAGGGTCTTGCGCGGCAGCTCCGCCCCGCCGTGCAGCTGCAGGTCTTCGGCGGTGATCTTGCGGTTGTCGGTCATCACGATGGCGCGGCGCACGCGGTTGATCAGTTCGCGCACGTTGCCCGGCCACGCGTACTGCATCATTGCCTGCGTTGCGCAGGCCGAGAACCCGCGAATGCGCCGGTGCGCCTCGTGCCCGTGTTCGGCCAGCACCGCGTTGGCCAGCTGCAGGATGTCCTCGCCGCGCTCGCGCAGCGCCGGGATGGTCAGCGTCAGCACGCATAGCCGGTGGAACAGGTCGGAACGGAAGCGCCCGTCGGCCTGTGCCGCCACCAGGTCCACGTGCGTGGCCGAGATGATGCGCAGGTTCAGCGGGATCGACTGGTGCCCGCCCAGGCGGGTGATCATGCCCTGCTGCAGGAAACGCAGCAGCGCCACCTGGCTTTCCAGCGGCAGGTCGCCGATCTCGTCGAGGAACAGCGTGCCGCCCTGCGCCTGCTCGATCCAGCCGATCTTGCGCTGGTTGGCGCCAGTGAACGCGCCCTTCTCATACCCGAACAGCTCGGACTGCACCAGGTGCGAGGGAATCGCACCGCAGTTGATGGCAATGAACGGTCCCTTGCGCCGGCTCGAGGCATCGTGGATCGCCTGCGCGGCGAGTTCCTTGCCGGTGCCGGACTCTCCGGAAATGAACACCGGTGCCTCGTTGTGCGCCACCTTGGCCAGCGAGCGGAACATCGCCCGCATCGCCGCGCACTCGCCGATCATGGTGCCGCGCGAGGCGGTCTCCTGCGGGCGCGTGCCGTGCAGCGACGCCATGCCCTGCGCATGCTTGAGCGTGTAGAGCAGTTCAGGCATCGAGAACGGCATGCGCACGTAGTCGACGCAGTAGTCGCGGATCAGCCGGCGCACGCGCTCCTGCGCCAGCATTTCATCGGAGGTGATGGCCACCCACGTAATGTGCAGGTACTGCAGTGCCTGTTCGAGTTGCGCGAACTCGGCATCGCTGTAGTCGGACTGCAGGTCGATCACGCCTGCCATGGGCGGGCAGGCCCGCACCACGCGTTCAAGGTCGCGAATCTGCTGGATCCGGCGGATTTCCCATCCCGTGGCTGTGCCAGACGGGTCAAAACCAAAATCTTCATGACGCGACACGACCACGATCTGTGCAGTGCGTGACGCCTTGCACAGTCGGTCCATCACGATCTCCCGGACGTTAGGCTTGTTCTTGGTTCGGGCACCCGTGTCCGCCGTCGCGGCCTGCAGCCGCGGCGGACGGTGGGGCTGAACTGGCTGCGGGCACGCACCCGCGCGCGACGTCGGTATCACGAGCTGGACAGACTGCGGAGTTGCTCATCGGGCGCGGCAAGATCGTCCGCACCCACCTGGAGCTGAGCGCGGATACGCCGCCGCACAGCCTCCTTTTCACGCATCAACTCCAGGCGCGGCGCCTGCTGCGACTGGCCGGAGTATTGGTAGTAGAGCGTCTTGTAGGTCTGTTGGCTCAGGATCCATTCCTGCAACAGCGTGCGCTGGCGTGTCAGTTCGCCTTCGAGCAGGCGATGGCGGCGCAGCAGGTTGGCCACGGCCGCGCGTGCGCTGTCGCTGAGTTCGCTGTCGTCGGCAAGCAGGGCGGCCACCTCGGCCGTCGCGCCATCTTGGACGGTCCGCTTGCTGGGTGCTTCGCCTGCGGCTTCCCCCACGGCAGCCCAGGCATGATGGATGGCTCGGATGGAGCGGTTATTAGTCTCCCTGACAGGCCCGATAGCGGGTCGCCGGATCTCTCCTGCGGTCATGATAATCCCCGTTGAACAACATCCCCCGGCACTACACGTCTGCGGTTACCACTTGTCAGTCTTTGAACTGGTTTTTTGTCTGCGTGGCGCGCGTGTTTCCCGCACGCTCCCGGATGGTGGCTATGCCGCCTTGTTAACGGTCTGGACCGAAATGTCCACCGACTGGCGAACGGCGCTCAAGCGCTCTCGGTTGGCTCCGGCATCCTGCCGCATGCACCGGAGTCAAGAAGGGGCGCCTTGCCGCGCCCCTCTTTGCCACGTCTATAGTTCAGTGCATTTGGGGCACTTTGTCCAGCCCCGAGTGGGTGACTTACAGCCAATCTCATACTTTGGTATGAGGCCGCGCGCACACTGGCCGCCGGCCCGCGACCGCCACATTCCCAGCGGCCGATGTCTGCATGCATGCTACGCAGAAACGGGTACGCTTTGACACCCCCGAACGGGTGATGGCAGCACCGTTGCGCGGGAATGGCAAGCCGTGCCGCATGCCGCGAGGGCGTGGCGGACTGTCACGCAGAAACAGGTACGCCCGGCCGGTGGACCCGCTCGCGCCGCACGCAGAAACGGGTACGGCTGGCGGGTGTCGGACGGCGCTACGGCGCCCGCCCGGCATCACGATGCCAATATCATGACAGCAGCGCACCATGGAAAAAGGGCGGCCCTGGCCGCCCTTCCTTCATCCCATGCCGGCTGGCGCGCTCAATGCCCTGGCAGGTAGTAGAACTTGAAGATGAACACCGCCGCGATGATCCACACCATCACGGGCACGCTGCGTGCGCGGCCGGTCAGCAGCTTGAGCGCCGCGTAGCTGATAAAGCCGAACGCAACGCCGTTGGCGACCGAGTACGTGAACGGCATGCCAAGCGCGGTCATCACCGCGGGCACGACTTCGGTGACGTCATTCCAGTCGATCTCCAGCAGCTCGCGCAACATCAGGCAGGACACATACAGCAACGCCGGCGCGGTGGCATAGGCCGGCACCGTGCCGGCCAGCGGCGCGATGAACAACGCCGCGAGGAACAGCACGGCCACCGTCACCGCCGTCAGTCCGGTGCGCCCGCCCGCCTGCACGCCGGATGCGCTTTCAATATACGCCGTGGTGGAAGACGTACCGAGGAACGAGCCCGCCATGATCGCGGTGCTGTCGGACATCAGCGCCTTGTTCAGCCGGTCCATTTTCCCGGCCTTGAGCAGGCCCGCGCGGTTGGCAACGCCCATCAGCGTGCCGGTGGCGTCGAACAACTCCACCAGGAAGAACACCAGCACCACGTTGATGATGCCGATCGACAGCGCGGCGGATATATCTAGCTTGAACAGCGTCGGGCCGAGCGACGGCGGCGCGGAGAACACGCCGTGGAAGGTATTGCCGGCAAACGCAAAGCTCAGCAGCGTGGTGAGCAGGATGCCGATCAGGATCGCGCCCTTCACCCGCAGATGATCCAGTGCCACGATCACGAAGAAACCGATGATCGCCAGCACGGCCGAAGGCTGGTGCAGGTCGCCGATGGTCACCAGCGTGGCCGGGCTGGCGGTGACGATGCCGGCGTTCTTCAGGGCGACAATCGCCAGGAACAGGCCGATGCCCGCGGTGATCGCCACCCGGATCGAATGCGGAATGCCATTGACGATCATCTCGCGCACGCGGAACAGCGTGACCAGCAGGAACAGGCAGCCGGAGATAAAGACCGCGCCGAGTGCCGCCTCCCATGCAAAGCCCATGCCCTTCACCACCGTATAGGCAAAGTACGCGTTCAGGCCCATGCCCGGCGCCATCGCGATCGGGTAGTTCGCGTAGAAACCCATGATCAGCGTGCCGATCGCCGCGGCCAGGCAGGTGGCGACGAACACCGCGTCTTTCGGCATGCCCGCATCGCCCAGGATCGACGGGTTGACGAAGATGATGTACGCCATCGTCAGGAACGTGGTGACGCCGGCGAGGATCTCGGTGCGTACATCGGTCTGGTGTTCGCGCAGCCTGAACAGGCGCTCGATCAGCGAAGGCGCGGCCTGTGGCTTGCCGTGCGGCGGATTGGCGGTTGACGTGCCCGGCTTGGAAGCGGGTTCCGGCATCGACATGACTGGTCTCCTGATATCGTTATCGTGTGCGCGGCGACAACAACGGCGCGGCCGCAGGTGGCTGGCTTCGGCCTGAAGCATCCCGCGACGCCCCGCTGGGCGGCAAGCGTACTCTGGTGCAGGCCGGCCCGCTTCGCCATGGCACAGGCGAATAAGCGATATGCAAAAGGCGTGATGATCCCACAGCGCGAACCGCTGAATCCAGCGCCGCCACGGGGGTGCTCCGGGGCGTCCCCGGCTTGACGCTTGCGGCAATCCCCCGTATAAAGCCGCCTAGATTCAAGCGACGAGGCAACAGTTCATTCGTTAGCCACCGTCTGGTACTTCGGTTGTCCATGGTGTCCTTTCCTTGAGTTCCCCGTGTCGGATGACGTTTTCGTCATGCGATGTTTTTTGTCCTTTTTCTGGAAAGCAAATCATGCAAACCGGTATCGTCAAGTGGTTCAACGACGCCAAGGGCTTCGGCTTCATCAAGCCGGACGCGGGTGGTGACGACCTCTTCGCCCATTTCTCGGAAATCCGCGCCGACGGCTTCAAGTCGCTGCAGGAAAACCAGCGCGTGCAGTTCGAAGTCAAGAATGGCCCGAAGGGCCTGCAGGCCGCGAACATCACCCCGCTGTAAGCATTGACTGCCGGCGCGCCCCGCGCGCGCCGAACAGCGTAGAACCCCGCCCATGGCGGGGTTTTTTGTTTTCAGGCGCGGATAGCGCGATTGGCGGTGCTGGCTGCGCCACCTTCATCACATCCCGGCCCCCCGCCGCTCCCCGCCTGCCCCGGTCATGC
>NZ_JBYTAH010000098.1:0-21962 GCF_058787975.1 Cupriavidus sp. FW305-26 | reverse complement strand
GGCCCCGCCACACCCCGTGAATCCCCCGGCCAACGATGCCACCAGCGCCCGGCGCAACGATTCCGCCCGCGCGCACGCCGGCGCGTTCCTGCGCGCCTGCACGCGCGGCGTGGCGGCAGCCGTGCGCCACCCGTTCTGGCGCGGGCTGGGCCGCGCGCTGGTGCGGCTGGCGCTGGTGCTGGCCGCGCTGGCGCTGGTGGCGGGCCTGCTGATCCGCTTCGTGCTGTGGCCACAGGCGTCCACTGCGCGCCAGTGGCTGGAAGAACGCGGCTCGGTGGCGCTCTCGGCCAAGGTCAGCATCGGCGCGCTCGATACCTACTGGGACGGCTGGCACCCGGCCTTCCGCGCCCGCGGCCTGCGCGCCGTGGACTCCGGACAGCGCGTGCTGCTTGCGGCCGCCACGCTCGACGGCAAGCTGGCGTGGCGCTCGCTGTTCAGCATGAACCTGCAGTTCGTCAGCCTGGGCGCGACCGGCACCGACATCCTGGTGCGGCGCACGCCCGAGGGCCGGCTGCTGGTCGGCGGCATGCTGGTGGACGCGACCGGCGGCCAGCAGGACGACGATCGCTTCCTGGGCTGGCTGATGTCGCAGGGGCGCGTGGCGCTGTCCGACGGCAAGCTGCGCTGGCTGGACGAGAAGGCACGCCTGCCCCAGCTCGATATCGGCGAGATCCGCCTCGACACCCGCCGCGACGGCGCGCGCCACACGGTGACGCTGGAAGCGCGCTCGCCGGCGCTGGGCCCGAGCCCGCTGGTGGTGCAGTCCTCCTTCAGCAACGACTACCTGCACAGCGCCGGCAACTGGCGCTACTGGACCGGGCAGGCCAGCTGGGACCTTGGCCAGCTGCAGCTGCCGGTGCTGCAGCGCTACCTGGCGATGTTCGAGCGCGTCGCCAGCGGCACCTTCAGCACCGACGGCAGCATTGAATTCCGCCAGGGCCGCATCGTGCGCAGCCAGACGCGGCTGCGCGCCAGCGGCGTCGACCTGCAGCTGGCCGGCGCCTCCGCCCCGCTGCGCCTGGCCAATGCGCAGGCCTTCCTGCTACACCGGACCGAGCGCGACGGCAGCAACCTGCTGACCGTCGACACCCTGCTCTGGCAACCCCAGCCCGCCAGCGACGACGAGGGCACCCCCGCCGACAGCACCTGGCGCGAAGGCATGCGCAAGGTCACCCTCGGCTGGGCCTCCGGCAAGGACGGCACCCTGCGCAAGTTCTCGCTCAAGGCGCCCACGCTGGACCTGAACACGCTGCGCGCGGTGTCCAGCTCGATGCCGCTGGACACCGCGGTGCTGCGCCGGCTGCGCGCGCTGCAGCCAGCTGGCCACATCGACAACCTCAACGTGAGCTGGAGCCGCGAGCGCGCCGGCATGCTCGAGCGCGGCGACGGCAAGCTGCGCTACAGCGTGCAGGGCACGCTGCGCGACGTCTCGGTCAACGGCCAGCCGGCCGTGCCCGCGGTGGACGCCAGCGGCCACCCCCGGCTGGGCACGCCTGGCTTTTCGCACCTGTCCGGCACCTTCTCCTTCGATGACCAGCAGGGCAATGCCCGCTTCGAAGGCAACGGCGCGGCACTGGTGCTGCCTGGCCTGTTCGAGGAGCCGCGGCTGCCGTTCGACCAGATCGGCGGCGAAGTGCGCTGGACCCATGCCGGAGGCAAGCTCGCGGTTACGCTGGACGGCGTGCGCTTTGCCAATGCCGATGCGGCCGGCTCGGTGCGCGGCACCTGGCGCGCAGGCGGCGACGGTGTATCCGGCATCGCCGACCTGAGCGGTGAAATGACCCGCGCCCAGGTGGCGCGCGTGCCGCGCTACCTGCCGCTGAGCATTCCGGCCGGCACCCGGCACTACCTGGCCGGTGCGCTGGCGGGTGGCGAAGCTGCCGGCGTGAGCTTCGTGCTGCGCGGCGACCTGGCGCATTTCCCGTTCCATGCCCCGCACGAGAAGGCCGGCGAGTTCCATGTCGAGGTGCCGATCGAACACGTCAGCTACCAGATCGCCCCGCACGAGACCGCCAGCGGCACCACCACCGGCGCGCAGGCGTGGCCAACCTTCACCGACATTTCCGGGCGGGTCGTGTTCGACCGCGGCGGCATGACGTTCCTGGCAAGCCGGGCCACGGTCCACGACATCCCCGGCGTCACGCTGCAGGACGTCAAGGGCCGCATCGATGACCTTGGCCCGCACGGCAAGCTGGTGATCGACGGCGGCGCCAGCGGACCGGTGCAGGGCTTCCTGCGCTACATCAGTGCTTCGCCGGTGCGCGAATGGACCGGGCACGTGGCCGATGCGGCGCAGGCCCACGGCAACGGCGAGCTCAGGCTCAAGCTCGACATGCCGCTGGAACACGCCAATGCCGCCAAGGTGGACGGCCGCTTCCGCTTCCCCGGCAACGATGTCGTGCTCAGCCCGCAGCTGCCGCAACTGGGCCATGCCAACGGCACCATCACATTCAATGAACACGGTTTCGGGCTGGAGAACATGCGGGCCCGCTTCCTCGGTGGCGAGATCCGGCTCGGCGGCGGCACCCAGCCGGACGGCGCCACGCAAGTCACCGCCAGCGGCAGCGTCTCGGCCGCCGGGCTGCGCGAGGCCGCCGCGGGCTCGGCGCTGGCGCCGGTGGCCGCGCGGCTCGAAGGCAGCACCAGCTACAGCGCCGTGATCGCCACGCGCGAGCGCCAGCTGCAGGTGCAGTTGAGCTCCGAACTCAATGGCATGGCGATCGGCCTGCCCGCGCCGCTGGCCAAGGCCGCGGCGCAAGACCTGGCGCTGCGCGCGGACCTGCGCCCGGCCAGCGCCCCGGACCGCGCCGGCACCAGCGAGCTGGTGCTGCAGCTGGGCCATGCGCTGAACGCGCGCTACCTGCTGCGCCGCGACCAGGGCGGCGGCATCGACGTGCTCGCCGGCGCCATCGGCATGCAGCAGGCGCCGCCGCCGCCCGCGGCCGGCGTCAGCGCCGCGGCCACCTTCGACCAGCTCGATATCGATGCATGGCGGGCGGCCTTCGGCGGCGGTGCCGGCAGCGCGGGCCCCGCCGCGGCGCCCTCACCCTTCCTGCCTGGCCGCATTGCGCTGCGCGCGCGCACGCTGCACGCCATGGGCCGCACGCTCGACGAGGTGGTGCTCGACGCCAACCGCGAAGCCGGCGGCTGGAACGCCAGGATCGACTCGCGCCAGGTGGCCGGCGCGGTGCAGTGGCGTCCGGCCGGGCCCTCGGCCACCGGGTCGCTGCAACTGCGCCTGGCGCGCCTGAACGTGCCCGATGCCAGCGACGAGCGCAACGTGGTGGACGCGCTCGCCAGCAGCATCGACGAGCTGCCCGCGATCGACCTGGTGGTCGACCAGTTCATGCTGCGCGGGCACGACTTCGGCAAGCTTGAAGTCAAGGCCCATACCGGCACCAGCTCCGCCGATCCGGTCTGGACCCTGGAAAAACTGCAGATCGAGCAACCCGGCGCCACCCTGACCGGCAGCGGCAGCTGGCGCGTGCCGCGCCAGCTGCGCGCCGACGCCAATGCCGAGCGCCGCACCCTGTTGTCCTTCAGCATCGACGTGCGCGATGCCGGCGCCACGCTGGAACGGTTGGGGCTGGCGCACACGCTGAGCGACGGCAAGGGCAAGCTCGAAGGCCGCGTGGCCTGGCGCGGCTCGCCGCTGTCGATCGACTACCCGACGCTGTCGGGCAAGCTGTCGCTGGACCTGGAGAATGGCCAGATCCTGAGCGTGGAGCCCGGCGCGGCGCGGCTGCTGGGCGTGCTCAGCCTGCAAGGCCTGCTGCGCTTTGCCATGCTGGACTTCCGCACCCTGTCGGGCCGCGGGCTGGTGTTCGACCGCATTGCCGGCACTGGCACGATCGAGAACGGCGTCGGCACGATCCAGGACTTCGAGCTCAGGAGCCCGCAGATCATCGCCAGCATGAGCGGCACCGCCAACCTGCTGCGCGAGACCCAGGACCTGCGCGTGGATGTGGTGCCACGCATCAACGCCACCTCCACCTCGATCGCGGCCGCCTTTATCAACCCGGTGCTGGGAATCGGCACGCTGGCCGCGCAACTGCTGTTTGCCGACGAGTTCTCCAAGGTGTTCACCCAGCACTACCGCATCACCGGCAGCTGGGCCAACCCGCAGATCGGCAAACTGGAGGACAATAAGGCGCAAGCCCCGACCTTCCAGAACCGCGCGGACCCCGCCCTCCCGCGCTGAGGAAAACAACGCCGCCTATGACTGCAACCGCCGCCTCCGCCCCGTTCCGCGTTGCCGCCGTCCAGACCGTGACCGGCACCTCGCTCGATGCCAACCTGGCGCGCGCCGACGCGCTGATCGCCGAGGCCGCAGCCGGCGGCGCGGCACTGGTGCTGCTGCCCGAATACTTCTGCATGATGGGCCGCTCCGAATCCGACAAGGTGGCCGTGCGCGAGCATGACGGCGACGGCCCGGTGCAGCAGTTCCTGGCCGATGCGGCACGCCGCCACGGCATCTGGCTGGTCGGCGGCACGCTGCCGATGTGGTGCGACGACCCGGCGCGCGTGTACAACACCTCGCTCGCCTTCAACCCGCGCGGCGAGCGCGTGGCGCGCTATGACAAGATCCACCTGTTCGGCTTCACCCGCGGCACTGAAAGCTACGACGAGTCGCGCACCATCCTGGCCGGGCGCACGCCGGTCAGCTTCGACGCGCCCTGCGGCCGGGTGGCGATGTCGGTGTGCTACGACCTGCGCTTCCCCGAGCTTTACCGCGGACTGGCCGCCGGCGACGGCACCAGCTTGATTCTGATGCCGGCCGCCTTCACCTACACCACAGGGCAGGCGCACTGGGAGATCCTGCTGCGCGCCCGCGCCATTGAAAACCAATGCTATGTGCTGGCCGCGGCACAGGGCGGCAAGCATGAGAATGGCCGGCGCACGTGGGGCCATTCGATGCTGGTCGATCCGTGGGGCGAGGTGCTGGCAACGCTGCCTGAGGGCGAAGGCGTGGTCGGCGGCGTGATCGATCCCGCGCGCCTGGCCGAGGTCCGGCAGAACCTGCCGGCACTGCGACACCGGGTGCTGTAGCATGTACGCAATCGCGGCAGCCTTCACCGGCTCCCGCCCGGAGAATTTTTTGCCGCGCCGGCCGCAAGCCGGCGCGTCCCCAGGAAGAAAGGACATCTCATGAACGCCGGCGATCTCGGAATCCGCAACCTGGCCACCGCGCAGCAACTGCTGCTGGCACCGTACGGCCTGGACGAGGCCAAGCTCCAGCGCGTGCTGGCCGATATCTTCACGCACAAGGTCGACTATGCCGACCTGTACTTCCAGTACACCCGCAACGAGGCCTGGAGCCTGGAAGAAGGCATCGTCAAGTCGGGCAGCTTCAGCATCGACCAGGGCGTGGGCGTGCGCGCGGTCTCGGGCGACCGCACCGCCTTCGCCTATTCGGACGACATCAGCCTGGCGGCGCTGTCGCAGGCCGCGGCGGCCACGCGCACCATCGGCCGTGCCGGCAACGGCCGCGTCAAGGTGGCCGGCGAGCTGGCCACGCACGCCGGGCGCAACCTGTACGCGCCCAACGACCCGCTCGACTCCATGAGCGCGGCCGAGAAGGTGGCGCTGCTTGAGCGCGTCGAGCGCATGGCGCGCGCCAAGGATCCGCGCGTGGTGCAGGTGATGGCAGGCCTGGCCGGCGAATACGACGTGGTGCTGGTGGCGCGCAGCGACGGCGTGATCGCCGCCGACGTGCGTCCGCTGGTGCGGGTCTCGGTCACGGTGATCGCCGAACACGGCGGGCGCCGCGAGGTCGGCTCTTCCGGCGGTGGCGGCCGCTATGCCTATGGCTACTTCACCGACGAGCTGCTGCAGAAATATGTTGACGAGGCCGTCTCTTCGGCCCTGGTCAACCTGGACGCGCGCCCGGCCCCGGCCGGCTCGATGACCGTGGTGCTGGGCCCGGGCTGGCCCGGCGTGCTGCTGCATGAAGCCGTCGGCCACGGCCTGGAGGGCGACTTCAACCGCAAGGGCTCGTCGGCCTTTGCCGGCCGCATGGGCGAACGCGTCGCGGCCAAGGGCGTGACCGTGGTCGACGACGGCACGCTGGCCAACCGCCGCGGCTCGCTCAACCTGGACGACGAAGGCAACCCGACCCAGTGCACCACGCTGATCGAGGACGGCATCCTGCGCGGCTATATCCAGGACACGCTCAACGCGCGCCTGATGAAGATGCCGGTCACCGGCAACGCGCGCCGCGAAAGCTATGCCGCGCTGCCGATGCCGCGCATGACCAACACCTACATGCTCAACGGCGACAGGGATCCGCAGGAGATCATCGCCAGCGTCAAGCGCGGCCTGTATGCGGTCAACTTCGGCGGCGGCCAGGTGGACATCACCAACGGCAAGTTCGTGTTCTCGGCGAGCGAGGCCTACATGATCGAGGACGGCAAGATCACCTACCCGGTCAAGGGCGCGACGCTGGTCGGCAACGGCCCGGAATCGCTGAAGGATGTCACCATGATCGGCAACGACATGCGCCTGGACTCGGGCGTCGGCGTGTGCGGCAAGGAAGGCCAGAGCGTGCCGGTGGGCGTGGGCCAGCCGACGCTGCGCATCGAGAACATGACGGTGGGCGGCACCGCCTGACCAGTCCGGCGATGACGAAGACGGGACCCTGCGGGGTCCCGTTTTTCACGGGATCGCCCCGGCCTTACGGCCGCACTTCATACACCAGGTTGAACGGCGTCTGCGCCGCGCGGCGGAAACTGCTGAAGCCGGCCTGCTCAACCACTGCGCGCATGCGCGCCTCGCCCGCCTGCGCGCCCAGGCACAGGCCGACTTCCTGCGCGCGCGACGCTGGCGTGCAGATGAAGGTGGACGCGGAATAGAACACCCGGCCCAGCGGGTTCAGGTTCTGCTCCAGCGTGTCGTTGGCAAACGGTTCCACGATCATCCAGACGCCATCGGCACGCAGGGTCTCGCGCACGTGGCGTGCCGCGCCGACCGGATCGCCCATGTCGTGCAGGCAGTCGAATACCGTCACCAGGTCATAGTCCTTGCCGCCGTAGTCCTTGGCGGTGGCCACTTCGAAGCGCACGCGCTCGGTCATGCCGGCGCGGCGCGCGGCTTCGGCCGCATGGCGCACCGAAGGCTCGTGGTAGTCGAAACCGACAAAGCGCGAGGCCGGATACGCCTGCGCCATGATGATGGTCGACGCGCCGTGGCCGCAGCCCACGTCCGCCACCGATGCGCCCGCCTTGAGCCGCGCCTCCATGCCGTCCAGCGCGGGAATCCATTCCGAAACCAGGTGCGCCGCGTAGCCCGGCCGGAAGAAGCGCTCGGTGCCGTGGAACAGCGCGGGATCGTGCTCGTGCCAGCCCAGCCCGCGGCCGTTGCGGAAAATATCGATCACCTTCGGGATGGCGCGGAACTGCGCCACCGCGATCTGGAACGCGCCCGGGATGAATGCGAGGCTGCCCTCCTGCGCCAGCGCATAGGCCTGCTCTTCGTTCAGGTTGAACTGCCCGGTGGCCGGGTCATAGTCGACGTAGCCGCTGGCCGCCTGTGCCGACAGCCATTCGCGCAGGTAGCGCACGTCGGTATGGGTCTTTGCCGCCAGCACTTCGGCGGTCATTGCTTTTTCCGCCATGGCCTTGTACAGGCCGAGTTCATCGCCCACCACCACGGTCGCGGCATGCATCACCGCGCCGATATCGTTGACGAATTTTTCCATGAAGGCATTCAGCCTCGCTTCATCGACGCTCATGATGCACCTCCCCGTGCTCACTGCTCCCCGGTTCCAATATAGCCCCCGGGTATGTCGGGGAAAGCCGAAAAGCAGTGGCGGGACAAGGCTTGGCAAGGCGCCGGGAGATGCGTACGCCAGCGCACCGCGTGGCCTCGTCGACACTTGCCAATTCTGGCAAAAGGCGCTATAAAGATGCTTCGCGGCGCGACAGGCAACTGACGCACGCCGAAAATTGACCGGCCGGCGCGCAATTTCCTGCCTTTCTGCTACGCAGTGCAGCATAAATTCGGCGCTCACGACGATAATCGATTCAAGCTGACCCAAGCCAAAGCCTTTTTCCGCCATGTCCGCTAAGTTTTACTTTTACTTTTTTAGCGATCTCACACCGCTGGCGGATAGGGAGGGACGGCTGTAGGCAGCGCCCCGAATACAAAAAAGACCGCCAGCGACCCTGGCGGTTTTTTTTATACCTGTTTGTTTCCCCACCCACTCACGACCTCACAAGAATCCCGGAGCCATCATGCTGAAGAACACCGACGACCTGCGCATTCGCGAACTCAAGGAACTGCTGCCGCCCGCGCACCTGATCCGCGAGTTCGGCTGCTCCGAACAGGCTTCGGACGTGATCTACGGCGCGCGCCAGGCCATGCACCGCATCCTGCACGGCATGGATGACCGCCTGATCGTCATCATCGGCCCGTGCTCGATCCACGATACCCGCGCCGCGCTGGACTACGCCAAGCTGCTCAAGGTCCAGCGCGACCGCTTCGCCGGCGAGCTGGAAGTGGTGATGCGCGTGTACTTCGAGAAGCCGCGCACCACGGTGGGCTGGAAGGGGCTGATCAACGATCCGCACATGGATGGCAGCTTCAAGATCAACGATGGCCTGCGCACCGCGCGCGAACTGCTGCTGAACATCAGCGAGATGGGCGTGCCCACCGGCACCGAGTACCTCGACATGATCAGCCCGCAGTACATCGCCGACCTGGTCAGCTGGGGCGCGATCGGCGCCCGCACCACCGAGTCGCAGGTGCACCGCGAGCTCGCCTCGGGGCTGTCGTGCCCGGTGGGCTTCAAGAACGGCACCGACGGCAACGTCAAGATCGCGGTCGATGCGATCAAGGCCGCGTCGCAGCCGCACCATTTCCTGTCGGTGACCAAGGGCGGCCACTCGGCGATCGTGTCGACCTCGGGCAACGAAGACTGCCATGTGATCCTGCGCGGCGGCAAGGCGCCCAACTACGACGCCGCCAGCGTGCAGGAAGCGTGCGACGCCATCGCCAAGGCCGGCCTGGCCTCGCGCCTGATGATCGATGCCTCGCACGCCAACAGCAGCAAGAAGCATGAGAATCAGATCCCGGTGTGCGAGGAGATCGGCCGCCAGATCGCCGGCGGCGACCAGCGCATCATCGGCGTGATGGTGGAATCGCACCTGGTGGCGGGCCGCCAGGACCACGTTCAGGGCCAGCCGGTCGAGCAGCTGACCTACGGCCAGTCCGTGACCGATGCCTGCATCGGCTGGGACGACTCGGTCAAGGTGCTCGAGGGACTGGCCGAATCGGTGCGCCAGCGCCGGCTGGTGTCGGGCAGCGGCAACTGATAGCGCCGCGGGGCCAGGGCCCCGCGCTCGCGCACACAACAAAAAAGCCGCTTCCAGGGAAGCGGCTTTTTTGCATTGGCGCGGCGGCGGCCGCGCGTTCTTACTTCTTCAGCACCAGGTCGCCAGGCAGCGACTCGATGTAGGCGGCCATGTCCTTCAGCTCCTTGCGGGTGAACGGGCGCGGCTTGCCGTCCTTGTCGGTCACGGCCGGATTGGCGTTGACCTGGCCCGCCATGATGGCATTGGAGCGGCCCACCAGCGGGTTGCCCGACACCTGGTACGACGCCAGCGCGTGGTACAGGTAGTCGGCGTGCTGGCCCGCCAGCTTGGGGTAGTCCGGCGAGATCGGGGCGTTCATGCCCGCGCCGTGGCAGGCCACGCAGGCACCCTTTTCCACCAGCGCCTTGCCGGCGGCAAGGTCGGCGGCCGAGGCCGGCATCGCGGCAGCACCCAGCACGAGTGCGCCGAGCGCGAACGAAAGCGTCTTGAGCGTATTCATGAGGGGTCTCTTACTTGAGGGAATTGTTCTGCGTGCCGGCCTTCTGCTGCGAGTAGTAGGCCGCCACGTTGGCGATGTCCTGCTCGGTCAGCGTCGCGGCGATGCCGCGCATGGTCGGGTGCTTGCGCTCGCCCTTCTGGTAGGCCTTGAGCGCGTTCTCGATGTACTTGGCGCTCTGGCCGCCCAGCAGCGGCACTTCATAGATTTCGGGGAATGACGCACGGTAGCCCGGAATGCCGTGGCAGCCGATGCACATTGCAACCTTGTCCTTGGCAGCGTCTCCATTGCCCTTGACTTCCTGTGCCTGCGCAGCCGTTGCAGCCGCGCCCAGCACCACCATCGTGAGGAGCTTTTTCATTGTCTTTGCGGATTGGAAGTTAAACCGTGTGACCTGCCCTGCCGGGCGGAGACGGTTTCAGAATGCTGCTGCGGGGAAAACCAGGGCAGCCGGAGGGATTGCCGAGGTGCAACCCGCCAGACATGTCGCATCCGGTCTGTTGCCGGGATGTGGAACACCATTCTGGAACCACCTCTCGCAATCGCCGCGACCCGGAAGGGCCGCTGGGACTTCTGAACGCGGACTGCCGGATGCTGGGAGAACTGGACGTGGGGGCGCGTCAAACCGCCGCATTGTACCGCAGCCGGCACCTGCCAGTCCAGCAACCGGCCCGGGCCGCCGGCGGCCTGTCAGCGCGCCCCAACACGAACCGCAAAGGTCTTTTATACTGGCTGATCCCGGGAATCTGCACGACCGTTCGCGAATGCTGCCGCCAGCAGCGCGCGGGCGCCCTGCACCGGACCCCGTTTCCATAATGAAAGCGCGCATGACAGCGCGAAGAGACCGCGCCAAGCACGCCAACCCGGCCCTCGATCCGAGGCCGTCACCTCAGGTTGCCTCATGTCAAACATCGCCAACGCTTCCGCCCAAGCCTCCATCGCCCAGCAGGCCCGTTTCGAGGGCACCGACCAGTATGTCGCCACCGACGACCTCAAGCTGGCCGTCAATGCCGCGCGCACGCTGCAGCGCCCGCTGCTGATCAAGGGTGAGCCCGGCACCGGCAAGACCATGCTGGCCGAGGAAGTCGCCGCCGCGCTGGGCATGCCGCTGCTGCAGTGGCATATCAAGTCGACCACCAAGGCGCAGCAGGGCCTGTACGAGTACGACGCGGTGTCGCGCCTGCGCGACTCGCAGCTGGGCGACGACCGCGTCCACGACATCCGCAACTACATCGTCAAGGGCGTGCTGTGGCAGGCCTTTGAAGCCGACGAGCAGGTCGTGCTGCTGATCGACGAGATCGACAAGGCCGACATTGAATTCCCCAACGACCTGCTGCGCGAACTCGACCGCATGGAGTTCTACGTCTACGAGACGCGCGAACTGGTCAAGGCGAAGCACCGCCCGCTGGTGATCATCACCTCGAACAACGAGAAGGAGCTGCCCGACGCCTTCCTGCGCCGCTGCTTCTTCCACTACATCAAGTTCCCCGACGCCGACACCATGCAGCAGATCGTCGACGTGCACTACCCCGGCATCAAGCGCGAGCTGGTGGCGGCCGCGCTGGAATCGTTCTACGAGATGCGCAACCTGCCGGGCCTGAAGAAGAAGCCGTCCACGTCCGAACTGATCGACTGGCTCAAGCTGCTGATGGCCGAGGACATCCCGCCCGAGGCGCTGAAGAGCCCGGACAAGAAGGCCGCGATCCCGCCGCTGCATGGCGCGCTGCTGAAGAACGAGCAGGACGTGCACCTGTTCGAGCGCCTGGTGTTCATGAACCGCGCCAACCGCTGAGGCATTGCCCGCCATGACTGCGTTCGTCAAACCCGTCACCCTGGTGGGCCGGCACGTCACGCTGGAGCCGCTGCGCGCCGAGCATGCCGAGGGCCTGCGCAACGCCTGCGCCGACGGCGAGCTGTGGAAGCTCTGGTACACCAGCGTGCCCGCGCCCGAGCGCATGGAGGCCGAGATCGCGCGGCGCCTGGCGCTGCAGGAACAGGGCTCGATGCTGCCGTTCGCGGTGCGCGATGCCGCCGGCGAGCTGGCGGGCATGACCACCTACATGAATATCGACGCGACCAACCGGCGTGTGGAGATCGGCTCCACCTGGTATGCGCGCCGCGTCCAGCGCACGCCGCTGAACACGGAATGCAAGCTGATGCTGCTGGGCCATGCCTTCGACCATCTCGACTGCATCGCCGTGGAGTTCCGCACGCACTGGATGAACCAGCAGAGCCGCGCCGCCATCGCGCGCCTGGGCGCCAGGCAGGACGGCGTGCTGCGCAACCACCAGCGCATGCCGGACGGCTCGTTGCGCGACACCGTGGTGTTCTCGATCATCGCCAGCGAATGGCCGGCAGTGCGTCAACACCTGCAATTCCAGCTCGACCGTCCGCGCTGAAGCGGCCGCCGACTGATAGCGAGGCATCATGCTGATCGATTTCTTCTTCTCGCTGCGCCACGCCAAGCTGCCGGTCTCGGTCAAGGAATACCTGACCATGCTGGAAGCGCTCAAGGCGCAGGTCATCTCGCCGTCCATCGACGAGTTCTACTACCTGTCGCGCATGACGCTGGTCAAGGACGAGAAGCACTTCGACAAGTTCGACCAGACCTTCGCCGCCTACTTCAAGGGCGTCGAGAGCCTGGTCGACTGGAAGTCCGACATCCCGCTCGACTGGCTGCAGAAGACGCTGGAGCGCGAACTCTCGCCCGAGGAAAAAGCCAAGATCGAGGCCATGGGCGGCCTCGACAAGCTGATGGAGCGCCTCAAGCAGCTGCTCGAGGAGCAGAAGGAAAAGCACGAGGGCGGCAACAAGTGGATCGGCACCGGCGGCACCTCGCCGTTCGGCCACGGCGGCTACAACCCCGAGGGCATCCGCATCGGCGGCCCGTCCAAGGGCAACCGCACCGCGATCAAGGTGTGGGAGACACGCGCCTACAAGGACTATGACGACCAGGTCGAACTGGGCACGCGCAATATCAAGGTGGCGCTGCGCCGGCTGCGCCGCTTTGCGCGCGAAGGCGCCGACACCGAGCTGGACCTGGACGACACCATCCACTCCACCGCGGCCAACGCCGGCCTGCTCGACATCAAGCTGCGGCCCGAGCGCCACAACAAGGTCAAGGTGCTGATGCTGATGGACGTGGGCGGCTCGATGGACGACCACATCAAGCGCGTGGAAGAGCTGTTCTCGGCCACCAAGACCGAGTTCAAGCACCTGGAGTACTACTACTTCCACAATTGCCTGTACGACTACGTGTGGAAGAACAACCGCCGCCGCCACGCCGAGAAGCTGGCCACGTGGGACCTGCTGCACAAGTACACGCCCGACTACAAGATCATCTTCGTCGGCGACGCCACCATGAGCCCGTACGAGATCCTGCAGCCGGGCGGCTCGGTGGAGTACAACAACACCGAAGCCGGCGCGGTCTGGCTGAACCGGATGACCGAGCAGTTCCCGCACTTCGTCTGGCTCAACCCCGAGCCGGAAGGGCTGTGGCAGTACCGGCAGTCGATCACGGTCATCAACCAGCTGATGAAGGGACGGATGTATCCGGTGACGCTGGCCGGGCTGGAACAGGCGATGAAGGTGTTGTCGAAGTAAGGCAGCGCTGGCTGCTGAAGCGCGTAAGTGGCGGCATCGACATGCCGCCTTCTTTCATGGGTCAGTCCACGGTGATGCCCGCCTGCCGGATGAACCTGCCATAGCGCGCGCGATCCACGTTCTGCCGCTCGGCAAACGCCTGGATGCTCAGCGGCGCCACGGCGCCGCCCAGCTTGTTGACGTTTTCCTGCAGCTGCGCGCCGGCGAGCGTGCGGTTGATCTCGCGGTTCATGCGCTCGACGATGGCCGGCGGCGTGCCGGCGGGCGCATAGACGCCGAAGGTCGAGTCGCCGTCCACGTCCTGCAGGCCGGCCTCGGCCAGCGTCGGCACGTCCGGGTATTGCGCCGCGCGCTTGGCGCTGGCCACCGCCAGCAGCCTGAGCTTGCCGCTGGCCACGTGCTGAAGGCCGGGGCCGGGATCGAACATGAACTGCACCTGCCCCGCCAGCAGGTCGCTCAGGGCCGGGGCCGCGCCCTTGTACGGCACGTGCACGGCGTCCAGCTTGCCGGCGCGTTTGAACATCTCGGCAGCGATATGCGGCGTGCTGCCGTTGCCGGCCGAGCCGTAGCTAAGCCTGCCCGGATGCTCGCGCACATAGGCGATGAACGCTTCCAGCGTCTTCGCCGGCACCGACGGATGCACCAGCAGGTAGACCCGCACCAGCGCCACCGACGCGACCGGGGTCAGATCCTTGATCGGATCGTACGGCATCTTCTTGTAGAGGAAGGGATCGATCGCCACCGCGCCGCCCGAGGTCAGCAGGAAGGTATAGCCATCGGCCGGCGCCTTGGCCACGGCATCGCCGCCGACGATGCCGTTGGCGCCGGGGCGGTTGTCGATCACCACCGGACGCTTCAGCGCCTCGGACAGACCGGGCGAGATGCCGCGCGCCAGCGTATCCGCGGCCCCGCCGGCCGGGAAGTTGACGACCAGCCGGATCGGCTTGTCCGGCCACGGCTGCGCGGCGGCCGGCGCGCTCACGCCAGCCAGCAGGCCCGGCGCGCACAGTGCGGCGCAAAGGGCGCGCGCGATACGGTGGGGGAATCGCATGATGGTTGTCTCCTGTCTTAGGTTTTGCTGCAGCCTGCCGCAGCGCTCTGCGGCGCCACTCAGAACGGATATTGCCGTGGCGTGGTCTGCACCGTGATCCAGCGCAGCTCGGTGAAGGCATCGATCCCGGCCTTGCCGCCGAAGCGGCCGTAACCACTCGCCTTCACGCCGCCGAACGGCATCTGCGCCTCGTCGTGCACGGTCGGGCCGTTGACGTGGCAGATGCCCGATTCGATGCGGCCGGCGACCCGCATCGCGCGCGCCACATCGCCGCCGAACACGGCCGCCGACAGCCCATAGGCCGAATCATTGGCGCAGGCAATGGCCGCTTCCACGCCATCCACGCGCACCACGGCCTTGACCGGCCCGAACGATTCCTCGCGATAGATCTCCATGTCCGGCGTCACGTAATCCAGCACCGTGGCCCGCATCAGCGTGTCGGCCGCCTTGCCGCCGCAGACCAGCCGCGCGCCCTTGGCCAGCGCGTCGTCGATCATGGCGTTGCAGCGCTCGACGGTGCTCATGTCGACCACCGAGCCCAGCACCGCCGGGCCGGTGCGCGGATCCGCCAGCGGCAAGGCGCCGGCGCGCGCGGCAAAGCGTGCCACGAAGGCGTCCGCGATGCTGGCATCCACCACGATGCGCTCGGTGGACATGCAGATCTGGCCCGAGTTGGCGAAGGCGCCGAAGATGGCACCGTCCACCGCGGCGTCCAGGTCGGCATCGTCCAGCACCACCAGCGGCGCCTTGCCGCCCAGTTCCAGCACCGCGGGCTTCAGGTGGCGCGCGCAGGCCTGCGCGATCAGCCGCCCCACGCGCGTGGAGCCGGTGAAGTTGATGCGGCGCACTGCCGGGTGGGCGATGATGGTCTCGACCACGGCGGCGGCATCGGCCGGGGCGTTGGTGACAAAGTTGACCACTCCCGCCGGGAAGCCCGCCTCCGCCAGCGCATCGACGATCAGGCCATGCGTGGCCGGACAGATCTCCGAACCCTTCAGGATGACCGTATTGCCGCACGCCAGCGCCGTGGCCACGGCGCGCACGCCCAGGATCACCGGTGCGTTCCACGGCGCGATGCCCAGCACCACGCCCGCGCCCTGCCGCACCGCCATGGCCAGGCTGCCCGGCACGTCGGAGGGAATCACCTCGCCGTTGATCTGCGTGGTCAGCGCAGCGGCCTCCTGCAGCATGCCGACGGCAAGTTGCACATTGAAGCCGGCCCACATCGTCGACGCACCGGTCTCTGCCGCCATCGCGGCGGTGAGCGCCCCGGCCTTGCCTTCAAGTGCCTGCGCCGCGCGCATGAGCAAGGCGCGCCGTTCGCCCGGCCCGGTGTCGCGCCAGGCCGGGAAGGCGCGCGCGGCAGCGTCGGCAGCGGCCAGCGCATCGGCGGCGGTGGCTGCCGGCGCCCGCGTGGCCACGCTGTGGTCAAGCGGGTTGCGGCGCTCGAAGGTGGCACCGTTGGCGGCCTGCGTGCGCTCGCCGTTGATCAGCATGGTGATGCTTTGCATCCTGGAGTCTCCTGGAAGGGGTACTTCGTCTGTCGTCTGTCGTCTGGCGCCGCGGCTCAGGCCACCTCGATCTCCACCACGGTCGGCACACGCATCCGCAGGGCTGTCGCCAGCGCTTCGCGCAATGCGGCAGGATGAGCCACTCGCGCCGCCTCGCAACCATGCCCGAGCGCAATCGACACGAAATCCAGATCGGGCAAGGCCGTGCCGACCAGCGGATCTTCGCTGCCAAAGCCGAAGGTCGGCGCAAACTCCTGCAGGGCGGCGTAGCGCCGGTTGTTGAGCACAATGAACGTGATCGGCAGGCCCAGTTGCGCGGCGCTCCACAGCGCCTGGATCGAATACATGCTGGAGCCGTCGCCGACCAGGCCGATCACCTTGCGCCCCGGCTTGCCCAGCGCGACGCCCACTGCCGCGGGCAGGCCGTAGCCAAGCCCGCCGCTGCACATCGTATAGAAGGTCTCGCTGCGCAGGATGGGCAGGTGGCGATGCATCACCGGGCGCGCGCTGGGCGCTTCCTCGACCACGATGGAATCAGGGTCGCGCAGCTCCGCCAGCGTCTGCAGGACATAGGCGACGCTCATCGGCATGCCGGGCTCGGCGCGCGGTGCCGGCACGCGCGGGCGCGGGGCTTCGCGCCGCGGCGGCGCCGGGCGCGCCAGCAGGTCGGCCACGCCCTGACGGATGCTGCCGACTGCGGCAGTGCCCACCGGCGCCCATGCGGCGATATTCGGATCGTCGATCAGCTGCACCACCTGCGCCCCGGGCGGCGCATGGGGGCCACCCCCCTCGACGTGATAGGTGAAGGCTGCCGCCCCCAGCGCGAACACAAGGTCGTGGCCCGTGAGCAGCCCGACGATCTTCTCGCGCATCGCCGGCAGGAAGCCGGCAAACAGCGGATGGTCTTCCGGAAAGCCGCAGCGCCCCGACATCGGCGCCACCCACACCGCCGCCTGGTGCCGTTCCGCCAGCCGCACCACATCGTCCCAGGCGCCATCGCGGTCCACGGCTGCGCCCACCACGAACGCCGGCCGGCGGCTGGCATCGAGAGCGTCGCCGATCTGCGCCAGCAGTGCCGGCTGCACGCGGCTTTCAGTGCTGACCGTGCGCGGCAGCACCGGCTCGCACGGCCGGGCCCAGTCATCGGCCGGAATCGAGATCAGCACCGGCCCGCGCGGCGGCTGCATGGCGATGTAGTAGCCGCGCGCAATCGCCAGCGGCACATCTTCGGCCCGCGCCGGCTCGCAACTCCACTTCACGTAGGGCTTGGGCAGCTCGGTGGCCTGGGCCGAGAACAGGAAGGGTTCGAACGGCAGGATCGAGCGCGCCTGCTGCCCGGCAGTGATCACCATCGGGGTGCGGTTCTTGTGGGCGGTGAAGATGCTGCCCATGGCATGGCCGACACCGGCCGCCGAGTGCAGGTTGACGAAGGCCGCATTGCGGGTGGCCTGGGCATAGCCATCGGCCATGCCCACCACCACGGACTCCTGCAGGCCGAGGATGTAGCGGAAGTCGTCGGGAAAATCGAGGAACAGCGGCAGCTCGGTCGAGCCGGGATTGCCGAAGATGGTGGTCATGCCGAACGCGCGCAGCAGGTCCAGCACAGCGGTGCGCACGGTCGTGGGAGTGGCGGCGGCAGGCGTGGCGGAAATGGCCATGGTCGTGGAGGCTCCAGTGCGGAATCAGTGACAAAGCTTGCGGACCAGTATGGACAATCAGGCCTTGCCCAGAAATTGCCGTTTTGGGGCAAAGTCATTACGATTCGGCATGACCCTCGATCTGCGCCAGCTCCTTGCCTTCCTTGCGGTGTGCGAACACGGCAGCCTGGGCCGCGCCGCCGCACAGCTGAACCTCACCCAGCCGGCACTGAGCCGCACCATCCAGCGGCTGGAAGCCCAGCTGGACGCGCCACTGTTCGAACGCTATGCCACCGGCATGGTGCTGACGGCCTACGGCGAGGCCCTGCTGCCGCACGCCAACCTCTTGCGCCACGAGGCCGAGCACGCCACCGAGGCCGTGCGCGCGCTGCGCGGGCTGGCCGCCGGCACCATCCGCGTGGGCACCGTCGCCAGCGTGGCCAGCGTGGTGCTGCCGGAGGCGATCGAGGCGGTGCTGGCACGCTGGCCTGGGCTGCGCGTGCGCATTGTCGAAGGGGTGGGAGATTTCCTGGCCGATGCGCTGCTGCGCCGCGAGATCGACCTGGCCATCGGCATCGCCCTGCCGGAGAACGAGGAAATCTGCGCCGTGGCGGATGTTGGCTGGAGCGACAGCAGCTTCGTGGTCGCCGCCGCCGGACATCCGCTGACGGGCAGGACGGCGCTGCGGCTGGCGGATACCGCCGCTTGCCGCTGGGTCATGCCGCCGCGCGGCACGGCGCCCTTCGACGAACTGCAGCGGCTGTTTGCGCGCGCCGGGCTGCCGCCGCCGGACATCGTCGCCGAAACCCGCTCGATCATTGCGCTCAAGGCGCTGGTGGCACGCGCGGGCTTCCTCAGCTGGATGGCTGCGCCGATGTACGAGGCCGAGCAAAAGGCCGGCATGATCCTGCCGCTGCCCATTGAAGGCGCCCAGGCGCCGCGCCGGCTGGCGGTGTACCGGCGCCGCCAGGGCATCCTGCCGGCGCCGGCGGCGAAGCTGCTGGAGCAGTTGCGCCGGTTGACATCGGACGTGGGCTGAACGTCAGGTGGGCCGCGCCAGGTCGGCCCCTTCCATCACCCATGCGCGGAACGTGCGCAGCGCCGGCAGGTGCTGCTTCTGCTCCGGATAGCACAGGTAATAGCCCTTCTTGGCCAGCACCTGGGCCGGATGCGCCACCACCAGCGCCCCGGTGGCCAGCTCTTCCTCGATCAGGCAGCGCGGGATCAGCGCGATGCCCAGACCCGAAAGCGCGGCCTGCGTGAGCAGCGAGAACTGGTCGAAGCGCGCGCCGCTCCAGGCCTCGCGGGTTGGCACCCCCAGCGTGGCGAACCAGTCGGGCCAGGCTTCGGGCACGGTGGTGTGGTGCAGCAGCGGATAGCGCAGCAAGGCAGCGGGCGTGGGCGCAACGCCGCCGGGCTCGGACGCCAGCAGGCCCGGACGGCACACCGGCAGCACCTCGCGCCCGGTCATGTAGTCGGCCAGGCTGCCGGGCCAGACGCCGTCGCCGAAGCGGATCGCGGCGTCCAGGTCCGGCTCGGAAAAATCGTAGCCCTGCGCGTGCGGCACGAATTCGAGCTTCACCTCCGGATGGCGCGCGAAAAACTGCGGCAGGCGCGGGATCAGCCACTTGGCGCCCAGCGTCGGCATGCTGGCGATATGCAGCACGCCGCCCCGCCCCTGCCGCGCCATCAGCTCGACGGTGGCGGCCTCCAGCTCGTTCAGGCTGGGGCCGATGCGCTCCAGGTAGCGCTCGCCCGCGGTGGTCAGCATCAGGCGCTGGCGCACGCGCTGGAACAGCTCCACGCCCAGGTAAGCCTCCAGGCTGCGCACCTGCTTGCTGACCGCGCCTTGCGTGACATGCAGTTCACGCGCGGCTACGGTAAAACTGTTATGGCGTGCCGCGGCCTCAAAGGCCTGCAACTCGGTCAGCGACGGACATAAGCGTCGCATAAATCACCTCTAATTCACGACCAAATGGAATGAGCTAAGGATTTTATTTCGTTTGCGGCGCGCTTGCCCGGGCGCGCAGAATCGTGAAATCCACTTTATTCCTCCCCTCGCCCTGGATCCCCCCATGCAACGTCGCCATCTTCTCCGCCTCCTGGCCGCCGCTTCGGCCGCCGCCGCTGCCGGCATCTCCTTCAGCGCCATGGCCCAGGCCGGCTATCCGACCAAGCCGATCACGCTGGTGGTGCCCTTCCCCGCCGGCGGCACCACGGACATCGTCGCGCGCATCGTCGCCGACAAGCTCGGCCAGCAACTGGGCCAGGCCGTGGTGGTGGACAACCGCGGCGGCGCCGGCGGCAGCATCGGCACCGCTTTCCTGTCCAAGGCGGCGCCGGACGGCTACACGCTGGGCATTGCCACGGCCTCGACCCATGGCATCAATCCGGCGGTCTACCCGCGCCTGTCCTACGATGCAACCAAGGACTTCACAACCATCACCAACCTGGCCTCGGTGCCCAACGTGATGAGCATCAACCCGGCGGTCAAGGCCACCGACATGAAGTCCTTCATCGCGCTGGCGCAGTCGCAGCCCAACAAGCTGGCCTATGGCTCGGCGGGCAACGGCAGCGTCTCGCACATGATGGGGGAACTGTTCAAGATGAGCAGCAAGACCGAACTGCTGCACGTGCCCTACAAGGGCGTGGGCCCGGCGCTGAACGACGCGCTGGCCGGCCAGGTGCAGGTGCTGTTCGACAACCTGCCGTCGTCGCTGCCGTTCATTGAAGGCGGCAAGCTGCGTGCGCTCGCCGTGGCAGCGCCCAAGCGCGTGGCCGCGCTGCCCAACGTGCCGACCTTCGCCGAGCTGGGCCTGGGCGAAGTCAACGACGCCGCCTGGTTTGGCCTGATCGCGCCGGCCAACCTGCCGGCGGATATCCAGACCAGGCTCCACACCGCCGCGGTCAAGGTGCTGGCACTGCCGGAAGTGAAGGCCAAGCTCGAGAAGCTGGGCGCGACCCCGGTAGGCGATACGCCGGCGCACTTTGCCGCCCAGATCAAGAGCGAAGTGGCCAAGAACAAGCGCGTGGCCGCCGCCGCCAGGATCTCGCTCGACTGACTTTACGGCAACACCATGACCGACACCGACCGAACCACCGCGGACAGTCCGTTCTACCTGTACCAGCCCGAGGGCGAGCCCGCGGCGCTGTTCCTGGACTCGCCGCACAGCGCGACGACCTACCCGACGGACTTCCGCCCCGACCCCGCGCTGCCGCTGCCGCTGCTGCGCCAGGCCGAAGACACCTTTGTCGACGAGCTCTACGCCGGCGCCCCGGCGCGCGGCATCGCGCTGCTGTGCGCGGGCTTCCCGCGCAGCTACCTGGACGCCAACCGCGCGCTGGAAGAAATCGACGAAGCCCTGCTCGACGCACCCTGGCCCGGCACCAGGCAGGAGACCGCCAAGACCCGGCTGGGCAAGGGCCTGGTCTGGCGCGTGCTGGACACCGGCGAGGCCATCTACGACCGCAAGCTGAGCGTGGAAGAAGTGCAGGCGCGCATCAACCGCTGCTACCTGCCCTATTACGCGCAGCTGCAGAAGCTGGCCGACCGCGCCGTCGCCAGCCACGGCAGCGCCTGGCATATCAACTGCCATTCGATGCCGAGCCACGCCGCGCCATTCGCCACCGAGTTCCCGGGGCTGGAGCATCCGGATTTCGTGGTGGGCGACCGCGACGGCACCACCTGCGACAAGCGCTTCACCGACCGGGTCGAGGGCGTGCTCAAGGAAATGGGCTACGACGTCTGGCGCAACCACCCGTACAAGGGCGTGGAGATCGTGCGCGTGGTGGGCCAGCCCCAGGCCGGCTGCCACAGCCTGCAGCTGGAGGTCAACCGCAAGCTCTACATGGACGAGGTGGGCCTGACGCATACCGCGGGCTTTGCCAGGCTGCGCCATGACCTGAACCTGCTGCTCGACGAACTGCTGCGCTTTACGCGCTCGATGCCGTCGCGCGTGGCCTGACCCGGGCCGGGGCTGCGCCACGCAGCCCCGCACAAGCTGCGGGTTCACCGCAGTTGTGCGAAACAGGGGATTCCTGCTAGAGCACAAGTCACTTGTTGCACGACATCATGCGTTAGAAGAATGGGTAACAAGATTTAGGAACTTTGTCAGATAGGTTTCCTCTATCATGGCATTCCTTTGCGAACCCATCTTGCCTGCCGGCCCTACGGCGCCGCGGGCAAACCCAAGAACGCACACACCGCTCACACCGTGATCCGACGAATCTCCGAACTGCTCGGCAGCCAGCTCCGCATGGTGGCTGCCGCAGTGGCCGGTGCGATCGCGCTGGCAGGCTGCGCCAATATGCCGGCCGAAGATGCCAGCGCCGGCCCGGCACCTGCCCCGGCAC
>NZ_JBYTAH010000097.1:0-22200 GCF_058787975.1 Cupriavidus sp. FW305-26 | reverse complement strand
GCTTTATGACCGCAATCTTTGGTCGATCGTCGGAGCTCAATCGTGTTACCCGACATAATCCGGTAGGGTATATAGTGCCGCATCCAGTGGGGCGTGGCGCGGCGCAGCTTGTCCGCCAAGGCGGGATGGTCAGCTTGGATGGACTCGGCCGCCAGCAGGAAGAAGCGGCGCAGCACGTCCCGCAGACGCGGCGTGGTAATCCCCTCCAACCGTTCCAGATTGGCGACGAGCGCCGTGGCTGCCTTCCAGTGCGCGGGCGTCACCGGTAGGCCGCGCTGCGCCAGGTACTGGTCGAGTGCGTGGCGGGCCAGTGGCGGCAACGCGACCTTGCCGGGCTTGGCGCCCTTGCCGACCAGGTGCAGCCAGCGTTCGCCACGCGCGCCGATCTCAATGCCGCCGAGCGTCACGCCCACCAGTTCGCTGGCGCGCAGCCCAGTCGCATACCCGAAATCGAGCAGGAAGCGCAGGCGCTGCGCGGCCGGCGCCGTCCAGCCGTACGACCATTCGAGCCCGTCGGCGATGGTTCGGGTCAACTCCCACTCACCCGCCGTGAACGCACGGGAGGCGTCCAGGTCATCGCCACGCTGGCCACCGCGCACCTTGAGGCCGGCAAATGGATTGGCCAGCACATAGCGCTGCTGGATCAGCCAGCGGAACATCGCGCCCAATACCGACAGGGCATAGGCAATCGAACGTGCCGACAGCCCGCCAGTGAACGGGCGCCACTCGGGTGAAGAACGCGGCCGCGCAGGTCCAACCCAGCGCTGGTGTGGTGTTGGGCGACGCAGGAAGGCGCGGTAGGCGGCGGCGTCTTCCGTCGCCAGCGACGACAGCGCCTTCCCTCGTTCGATAATCGCCCACAGCAGCAAGCGTTCGGCCTCCTTGCGGTAGGCCCGTTGCGTCTCGGCGGCTTCATGCAACCCCAGCCAGGCATTGATCGCTGCATGGTCATTGTTGGCCGCGAGCGTGCACATCCGCCGCGGTGCCCGAAACGCGCCGCGCGTTCCGTCGACCTCGTGCGGCAGCCGGATCCGTTCCCAAGGCACAATAGGCTCGGGCGGCGCGGCCTTGATCAAGGCGCGCGCCCGTTCGGTCAACTGCGGGTGTGCGGCAAAGAACGATTCGATGTGCTGAGCGCTTCTGGCGCCCAGTCCCGGAATCGATGCCCACCAGCGCCGTCGCCGCGGGATGCGCACCGTCAGGTCCGCCAGCGTGGCGATGCCATGCGCACGCAGTGCAGTTACCGCGCGAGCGGGCAACCACAGATCGATGTTGTCGCTGACCTGGGGCACTGGCATCGGCAAGGACCGCAGCGTATCCATCGCGCGGGTGATCGTTTTGGCCTGATCCGTGCGCGTTTTCACACTTGCCTGAAACAGGGCGGCCAGATTGGGGCGGTGACGCCGCAAGGCAACCTCCGCCAGCTGTCGCCGGATCTGCCCAAGCACACCGCGCGCGGACTGGCCGCTCCCAAGCGCGTCGGGACAATAGCGCTGGACCGCCTGGCGCGACGAAGCGCCCGCGTACCAAGCGCGCAAGGCAGCGAGCGCCGCCGCGTCTGGCATGTCAGATGGGGTGGGCGAGTCCGGCATTGGGAGGATCTCTGGCAAGTTCGGGAGGAGTGGCGGAGGTTGTGCGGTGAGGCGCAAATCGCGAACCGGCAGTTTAGCCTAAGAACATCGCTGTATCGATAAGATAGCTTATCGATACAGCGTTGCTGTCCACCATCGTTGCCATCATTGCAGGACTGCGGATTTGCGCGAAACGACGACCGGGGCGGGCCGAAGCGGCCATACCGCCCGGCCAAATCTTACGCCGATGGCTTATGCTGCCGGGATAAAACAAATTGCCAATGCATACGGTTGAGCGGACGTGCGGTCGCGAATGACTGCTTTCGGACTACACCGTTGCGGCAGGCTCCGGGCGGTTGACATTCTTCCAGTCTACCGGATCGGCAGAGTTCACCATCCGAGTGTCCGCTGACCGCCCACTACCCCAAGGCCGCGGTAGCCATCGTCACTTCATCCAGCCTAAGTTGGCAGTTCAATCGCCGGGGCGCAAGTCATTTTCCGGCCTGCCATTCGAAAATTTTTATGACGCTGAAGAAAATTTTCAATTGGCTCGGCTAATGGTTACAGGAAGGCTTCAAGTAACCTGACGGCTCTCCAGAAAACGCTGTCGCCATGAAACTGTCTATACCTGCCTTGCTGGCCGCAACAGCCATGACCTGTTCACTGGCATATGCCCAGCCGTCAGCACCTTCCCGCGACGATCATCACTGGATCGGAACGGAAAGCATCAAGAGCCGGGTCGGCTCCTTCGAATTCAAGGGGGGATACCCAACGCCAGCGTCGTCCGACAAGCTGCATGACCTGCTCGTCTTCAACCGTGCCATCGAGGTCTACCTGCAGAACATCTCCGCCGTGTCGATGTTCAAGTTCCGCAAGGGGCTCGGTGACTTTGGCGTCAAAGCGCCGAGCCAGGTTGCCATCTGGCCGGAACTGCTCGACGCGAACACGCTCCTGCTCACGCCCAACGGCGACACGGTGTACACCGTCACGTTCCTCGACCTGAAGCGCGACGGCCCCACGGTGGTTGAGCTGCCACCGAAGATGCTGGGTCTGTTTGACGACATGTGGATGCGGTACATCGTCGACGGCGGCATCGCGGGGCCCGATAAGGGCCAGGGCGGCAAGCTGCTGTTCCTGCCGCCGGACTACAAGGTCGATGTGCCGCAAAGCGGCTATTTCGTATCGAAGTCGCCCACCTATGGCATCTGGATGCTGATGCGCGCGGTGGATCCGGATCCCAAGGCGGCAGCCGAGCGCTCGCGCCAGATCAAGATCTACCCGCTGGCCGAGGCCTCCAGCCCGAAGCCGACGACGTTCCTCGACGCGTCCGGGAAATACCTGGATACCATCCACGCCGACGACTACACGTTCTTTGAAGAACTGAATGAACTCGTGCAGCAGGAACCTGCCGATGCCATCGGCTCGCTCGAACGCTTCTATCTGGCGTCGATTGGCATCGTCAAGGGCCAGCCCTTTGCCCCTGACAAGGCCCGCAAGGACCTGCTCATGGAGGCCGCGCGCGTGGGCGCGGCGATGGCACGCATGAACGCGTTTGCCGGCAAGGACCCTGACGCCATCGTCTACCCGGGCAAGCACTGGCAATGGGCGTTCGTGGGCGGCAGTTTTCTCTTCAACAACCAGGGATACGACAATATCGACCGGCGCGGCGCGTTTGCTTACGCGGCCACCGGCAACACCCCGGCAATGGCTTCCAAGGTAGTTGGCGCGGGATCGCAGTACATGTGGGCCGCACGAGACGCCCGCGGCAATTTCCTCGATGGTAAGAAGCGCTACCGGTTGCGCATCCCGGCCAACCAGCCAGTCAAGGACTTCTGGTCCGTAACGGTCTACGACACCAAGAGCCGGTCCATGCTGCAGAACGGCCAGAAGTTCCCCACGGTCAGCCAGTACACCAATCCCGACAAAAATCCCGACGGCTCGATCGACATCTATTTCGGTCCCAAGGCGCCGGCTGGCAAGGAGAAGAATTGGATCCGCACGCTGCCAGACCGAGGGTGGTTCCCGATCCTGCGCTTCTATGGCCCGCTACAGCCGTTTTTCGACAAGAGCTGGCAGCCAGATGACATCACGGAGGTCGGGGGCTGAGTCAGGCCGGCGCACAACGCCTGCTGCATTCGAAATTTGTCACAAGGTCCAACATGAAACCTGTAATACGCAAGCACATCCCATTGCGCCTGGCCGCCGCCGGGGCGTTGACCCTGGCAGCCGGCGCTGCCTGCGCCGCAGATCCACACGGCTGGCTCGAAACAGATATTGTCAGCACGCCCTCGACGGAACTCCAGTTCAAGGGGGGATACCCGGCGCCGGAAACGTCGCGGAAGCTGAAAGACATTCTGGTCACCAACCGGGCCGTCGAACTCTATCTTTCGCAGATGCCCACCGTCTCGTGGTATCACGTCTGGAAGGGCGTGGGGTCGGCGGAGACCGGCGCGCCGGGCCAGCTCGTGATCTGGGAATCGCTGATGGACGCGCAGACGCTGCTGCTGACCGGGAACAGTGAAACGGTCTATGGCATGGCGGCCATCGATCTGAAGCGCGACGGCCCGACTGTGATCGACGTTCCGCCTATGCTGCTGGGCGGTGTGAGCGACCTGCAGCAGAAGGAAGTGGTCGGCATCGGCCCGACCGGCGCTGACCACGGCAAGGGCGGCAAAGTCCTGCTGCTGCCGCCGGACTACACCGGCACGGTGCCGAAGGGCTATATCGCCGCCAAGGCGCGCACATACAAGCTGGTCTTCGGCGTGCGCGGCTTTCTGGTCGATGGCAAAACCGAGCAGGCAACGGCACTGATGAAGCGGGCCAGGATCTATTCGCTGGCGCGCGCCGCCAATGCGCCACAAATGGTGTTCGTCAATGGCTCGCGCAAACAGATCGACACGATCTTCCCGGACACCGCGCAGTACTTCCACGACCTGAACGCCATCGTCCAGAGCGAGCCCGTCGGTATCTTCTCGTCACAGGAGCGGTTCTACCTGGCATCCATCGGCATCGAAAAGGGCAAGCCGTTTTCGCCGGACAAGAACCGCGAGGCCGTTTACACGGAGGCGGGCCGGCTGGGAGGTGCGATTGCGCGAGACACCTCGTATGCCTCGGATGACCCCGAGCGAATCGTCTACCCTGACCGGCGGTGGGAGTGGCTGTTCATCGGCGGCAGCGCCACGTGGGATTCGCAGGGCTACGTCAACACCGACCGCCGCTCCGCGTTCTCGTATGGCGCCATCGGGATGTCCCCGGCCATGGTGGCGAAAGTGGTTGGCCAGGGATCGCAATACCTGTGGACAACGCGCGCCGCGAACGGCTCGTACCTGGAGGGCGGCAAGATCTATCGCCTGCGCATTCCCGCAAAAGTTCCGGTGAAGAACTTCTGGTCGCTGGTCGTCTACGACGCGCAGAGCCGTTCCATGCTGCGCAACGAGCAGCGCTTCCCAACAGTCAGCCAGTATACAGGGCCGTCAAAGAACGCAGATGGTTCGGTCGACATCTACTTCGGCCCGCGCGCGCCGCAGGGGAAGGAGAAGAATTGGGTACAGACGGTGGAGGGCAAGGGCTGGTTCCCACTGCTCCGGTTCTACGGCCCCCTTCAACCGTTCTTTGACAAGAGTTGGAAGCCAGGCGACATAGAGGAGGCAAAGTAGTTGCAGTATCGACAGCGGGAGCGCGGGGTTGTTTCCTTTATAAGAACGCAACGCGTGATCGCTACTGATCTGCGCTACCGTCGTACGGCCCACTTGGGCATTGGCGCACGTAAGGCGGAACGTCCGAGAGGCGTTGGCTGGATTCTTCTGGAAGTGGCCCTCGGCGTTGTAGATGTTCGGCGACCAGAACGCATCCACCTGCGTGACCACTATCAAACGTCGTCACGCGCCATTAGTCGACCCGCTTTAGCGGTGGACGCTGCCATTGACCCGACGTCACCTCGGGCTTGGGCATGTAAATTCGCATGACTGCGTAGAACGGACCGGCTGGTGCCGGCAGCCAGTTGCTTTCCTTGCCCTTGCCAGGAGAATCGTGCTGGACATAGAACGTAAGACCGCCGTCGGCATCTCGCTTGAGTCGGCCGAGCATGCGAGAGTTGAGCAAATATCGATTGAGAGGATTGTCGACCAGAAGCTTGGATTTTCCGTCGTACATCGTTAGCGACCAAAACGCGTCCGCCGGAGGCAGCTTATCTTTGTCGAAATGCATCACATAGCGCTTGGTCGACGCATCAAGTGGGTGGCCGTCCGCGTCGACAAAGTATGCCGGGTAACTTGCCTCTTCCGCAGAATTTCCGAAGATGCCAAGCGCGGCGCCGGTATAGCGGTACAGATAGTTGTTTTTCAAATAGGCGCGCGTTCCGAAGAAGTCACCGCTACTTACCTCACGCGTATCCACCTTCGACTTCTTGAACTGCGCAAATTCCGCCTTCCCGTCAGCGATGCCATCGGCCAGCGCCTTCTGCACTGAAGATGGCTGCCGGCGTTCGTCGAACGGAAGACCTGGGCCCACACCGATCCTGGCGAAGCGCGCCATAAGGTCTCTCTCGCTCGGATCCGTCGGCGCAAACTGCAGCATGAAACTCAAATAGCGGAAGATCGCCGGCGTATCGGTCATACCCGGTTCCGGCGCCGGCCAGGAAATCGGTGCAGCCGGGGGCGGCGCCTTCGTTCCAAGAAACGCACTCAGTGTCTTGACTTTGTACCCGCGCTGGATACGCCTCACGTTGGCGAGATCCTTTTCATCATAGAGCTGGGTGCGATAGAGCGCGTAGGCAATGTTTGATTCCGCGCGGATCACGCCGTTGATATTGGCCGGGGTCTCGCCAGTCCAGCCCGGACCGGCAACGAGGTAGTTGCCGCCCTTGTTTCCCGTTGCCCGTGTTCCGAGGTAGGCAAAATTGTGCGTGTAGAGGTCGATTAGCTGCACCGAATAGTAGCGCTGCGCCTCTATCGGCGGCAGGGTCAATACAATCGGCTCGGCACGCAGATCCATCCACACGAACGAATAGGGCGTATCGGAATTCGGCGTAATGATTGCGGTGTCCTTCGGCGTGAAGACATTGGCTGTGTTGCCAATCTGGTTAAAAGGGGCCTTGAAATTTGAGCCCCCTTTATCAACAGCCTGGGCATACAGTGTCTTGTATGCCTCCACGATGGGGAACCCATAGATATAGGCTTCCTTCGCGGTTGGTCGCGCCTCCGATGAACTGACCGAGATCTCGCCCTGCATCGTTCCCGCAGCTGCCTTCGCTGTCGCCCCATCATTAGCGATCGACTTGCAACCTGAAATGAAGCTTGCCGGTGCAAGAATCGCAATCAGCAGAAATTTCCTCAACATGATTTTCCTCGCAAGAAGGAGCGCGCCCTTGAGGCGGATCGACGTGCATGTTCCGTGCGCCGACATGCACGCCGCTGGCCCAGGGCGGGGAAAGCCCATACTAAAAGGCGACATCCGTGTAACGCTCGTGGATGTCAATGGCTACAGCGGAAACTGGATGTTCAGGCCCATAAGCGCCTGAAATTTGGGCACGCCAACTCCCTCGTGTCCGACCGTCCATTGCGGCTCGGCAAACAGTCGCCCGTTCATATACCAATAGCTGCCGCCGAGGAGGCCGGCAGCGAGCCCGAGACCGGGCAGCGCCACGATCAACGCCTTTTGCCCGCGTCGCCGTCCCGCGGCAAGCGGGACTGAGCCAGAACGCCCCGCACCTGCGCCGGGATTGCTGCCTTCACGTCGTCCGCTCATTCACTCTGCCTCTTTGTATACAAAAATAATGCTGATCCAGCGCAATCAATGATCTCAGATGGGTACGGCGATCAGAAGTCAGCTTTTTATGGTTTAGGGCACAAGTGAATTAAGTTTTTCTTTCGCCCAACCCGTCGCCGGATATTGCCGGCGTCATCCTGGCCGGCGTACTGCCGGGTCTTCCGCCTCCTCATGGAGAACGCCGTAGTCGGCCGGAAACAGCGCAGCCAGCGGCGGCGGATACTGGAACGCATGCAGCGGCTCGAGGTTTTCGCTTGCGTCGATCACGAACACCTCGATCAGCCGGCTGCGGACGCCGGTCCCGCGCCCCGCCACATAGTAGTGAACGCGGTTTCTCCAGACGAAGTGCCCGCCGACGTAAGGCTTGGACACATCCGGCAGCCCCGCCAAATGCGTTTCGCAGAGCAGAACCGCTTCCTGCAGGTAGTTCCGGCCGGCCGCCTCGTTCGGGGCGGAAAGCCTCGCTACCATGCCCTGCCTGTCCTTGATCTTCTTGATTGCCATAGCGTAGGGAACAGGTTGATCGCGGGGGCGCCAGGATAGCCTTCCGGTACATGGCGCGCAACCGGCAAGTCAGTGCCAGGCACTCCCAACCTGGATATAGAAGGCGTTCTGGTCCTTGCTGTGCGCCACGTCGATCCCGATCGACACCCCCAGCTTGCGCGCAATCATGTAGCGAAAGCCCGCCCCGACGCTGTAGATGTTCGAGGCATCGGAAAAATCATGCCAGCGCCCATACGCCTTGCCGACACCGGTGAAACCCAGCAGCGACCAGCGTGGCGTCACGTCCCAGCGCAGCTCCATTTCCGCCGCCAGCGCATTGCGGTCCTGGTAGCGCCCTTTCTGCACCCCGCGCAGGTCCACGAACGGCTGCGCGTAGAACGGCACGTCTCCGGTGGAAAAGCGCGTATCGGCGCGCAGGCCCAGGATCACGGTGCGCGCCAGCGGCAGCCAGGTGAAACCCCGCGCGTTGTACATATTGAATGACTGCGTGCTGCCAAAGCCGCCGCGCGCGAACTGCGCCTCCAGCTCGGCATAGCTGCCGCGGCTGGGGTAGAAGATGTTGTCGCGCGAGTCGTAGTCGATCACCAGCCCGGCCTTGCCGATGCGCTGGCTCTTGTCGAAGCTGCCAAGTTCGCTCGCGTTGCCAAACTTGAACGTGGCGGTCGAATCGAAATACACATAGCGCGGCCCCACGTACCAGCGGGTATCGGCGATGCGCACCAGCAACTGCTGCACCAGGAACACCCCCCGCAGTTCATAGGCGCGCGCCTGGTTCTGCAAGCCGTAGTAGTCCAGATTGGCATCGACCTTGGCGATGGCGCCGAGATAGCGATAGCGGTCGCCGCCCCAGGTGTGGAAGTGCGCCACGCCAGCGCCCCAGGTGCCGTTTTCGGTATAGGCGCCGCCGATGCCGGTGATATTGGGCGGCGCCGGACCCTTGCCGCTCTCCTTGGCACTGGCGGCGGCCTCGGCCATCGATTGCGAGAAGAACATCAGTCCCAGCCCGGCCCCGTAGCCGACTGCCGGTTCGGTGATGATGGTGGGCACCGGCAGTGCGCCCTTGTGGTGGAGCAGGAAGTCGCTCATGTCCAGCTTGCCGTCCTCCGGATCGAAGAACGACAGCGGCTTTTTTTCGGCAGGTGCCTCGGCCTGGCCGAATGCGGCGCAGCACCAGAACACGGCCAGTGCACCGAACAGCGCGGCAATACGCTTGCTTGCGGGGAGGCGGTTCATCGGCTGGTGATGAAAGGTTCTTTTGGGCGAGTCAATATCTTCATGCCGCGCCATCCATTGCTCGAGGGATATCGGATCGCGAAGGGCCGGGAAAATCGGGAAAGGGAATTCCCCGGCCTCACGCAACACCGCATGCGCGCGAGCGGCTATAGCGGGAACTGGATATTCAGACCCATGAAGACCTGGAATTTAGGCACCCCGACGCCATCGTGCCCCACCGTCCATTGCGGTTCGGCAAACAGGTTGTAGGTTTCCTTGCCGATTTTCCAGACCTTGCCTGCGCCAATACCCAGCGGAATGTAGTAATTACCGCGCTTCAGGTCGAAATTCCAGGTGGCGGTGCTACGCAGGTACCAGCCTTCCGGCAAGTTGTAGATCACGAACGGCTGCGCAGTCAGGTTGTCCTGGGTAGGGCGGTCGCTCTCCCCGGCAAAGGAGTGCTGCCAGGTCACCAGGCCGCCGATCATGCCCCATTTCTGCGGCGAGATGGCCACGCTTGCCAGGCCGGCTTGCCATTTACCGGTGCCGGTCTGGTCGCGCGATGCCGTGGGGATGGTCAGTTGCGGGCCAATGCCCCACTCCATGCCCAGGCCCTTGAGCAGGACCAGGTTGAACAGGTTCAGGTCGCCCAGCCCAGTCTTGCTGCCATCCGGCGCCACGTTCGGCGTGCTGACGACGGGCATCGTAAACCGGACGATCTGCGGCAGCCCGAACAGTTTGTGCGGAATGGTGCCGCGCAGCAGGACGCTGTTTCCGTCCTCGTCGCCGAGACCGTAATAGCGCCCGACATATTGGTCCTGCAGATTCAGGGTAATGGTCGGGCTCAGCGGATTGTTTGACGCATTCATGTCATCCGTCGAGGGCCCCGCCGCACAGGCCAGCGCCGGCATTATCGCCGCTGCGCTGCCGGCAGCGAGTTTTAGTCTGCGCATGACTGAATTCATTTCCGAGAAGCTGTCCTGAATGAGATTGGTAAACACCACCATTAAATATGGCGCTTGCATCATCGCAGACCGGCTCAAGACTTGTGAAGTAAATATTTCCGATCCCGTGATGAAGATTCTTGTGTGTTTGCGTGCTGGCAGTGACGGGGGGCTTTGCTGGTAGTATGCAATCTCGCGAAAATATGAAGGTGAGGCAGTGCCTCGCCGCGTGATTTCCTTGTAGCTGGCGCAGGCAGGCATGCGCCAGAAGTCGGCATTGCGGCAAACGCCTGGCCGACCTCATGTTCTATGAATATGTCAAAGACCATCGCAAACCGGCTCGCCATGGCCGCCCCTCTCCTCGTTGCCTGCGCGGGCGCCCACGCGACCGAAGGCGCCCTGGGGCGCCCCGTGACCGGCACCAGTGTGGTTCCCAATGCGGGGATTGTGTCGCCCGAGCCGGCGCTCATCGTGAATGTCGGCGAGATCTACCTGGATGGCTCGATTGGCGGCAGCCGCAGCGTGCCCATCGCGGGCAAGGCATCCGCCGGGGTGGAGGGCAAGGTGGCGTTCACGCTGGCAACCGTGATGAAGGTCTGGGACACCGACACCGGCGCCTGGAACTTTGCCTCCAGCTTCACGCTGCCCTACGTCTGGACCAAGGTCACGGCCAACGTCAGCGCCGGCGGACGGGGCAGCAGCACCCAGGACACCGTGTCGAACCTGTTCGACATTACCTTCGCGCCGATTATCGCGGGCTACCATTTCTCGAAGACCGAGCATGTGGCCCTGAGCCTGAACGTGTGGGCGCCGACCGGCAAGTACGACCCCAACGCACTGGCCAATCCCAGCCTGAACAACTGGACCTTTATTCCGCAGGTGGCTTACACCAAGCTGTTTCCCGAACACGGGCTTGAGTTCGATGCCGTCGCCGGCATCCAGTTTTACACCCGCAACAACGCCACCGACTACCAGAACGCGCCGCTGTTCACGCTCGACACCATGCTGCTCAAGCGTTTTTCCAACGGCGCCGGCCTCGGCCTGATCGCGGGCACGACGCAGCAGCTTGGCGACGACACTGGCCCGCTGGCCGACCGCCTGAACGGCTTCCGCGGTCATGACTGGGCAGTGGGCCCCATCGTCACCTACGACACCAAGATCGGTGCCAAGAGCCTGCTGTCGCTGGGCCTGCGCTGGGTGCCCTCGGTGGCCAGCACAAACCGCCTGAAGAGCACCAGCACGTTCATGGGGACGGCGACCGTCGTCTTCTGAGGCCGGCGCGTTCTCGGTCGGCAAGGCGGAATTTGTCCCATGAACCAGCTCGTGGAATGTGTCCTCCAGTTCCGCGCGCTCCTTGGTAGACAAATGACTGGGCACGCGGCCAATGCGTAGCGTGTTCCATAATCCAAGATCAATCGGCTCGGTGACTACCTGCTAGGCCTATAGTGGATGGCGCCTGCGCTAGACTCAACGATCGATTTCATATTCAAATCAACGGTTTACAGAGGATGTGGCGGATTTTTTACGAATCTCGGGCAGGCCTCAAGCCGGCGCGGGCGCGGCTGCCCGCGGACAGGCCCGCAGCCGGGTTCGCGTGCAGGTAGCCGGTGTCGTACCAGAAGCGGTAGCAGCTCGCCACCACCGCCAGCGCGCGGCTGCGGGTCGCCTCCGCCAGCGGCCGGTTGCCGGGCGCGGCGGTGTTGCCACGGTCGTCACCGTGCTGCAGCGCGTGCCGGTAGGCGAGCAGGTGCTGGCGGCTCAGGTCCGACAGCGGCCCCAGCTGACGCGCCTCGCACCAGACCATCAGCCGACGCAGCTCTGCGCCATAGGCGCGCCGCGTGTGGGCTGAGCGGGCGGCCCGGTCGCGCAGGAACAGCGCCAGCGCCTGGGCGTCATCGGTCGCGCCGAGCGTGTTGGTGGCGGCATGCGGCTGGGCGAAGCGCCCGGCGCGGGCCAGCCATGCCAGGGTGCGCGCGTCCTGATCCGCGAGCCACGGGCCCGGTGCCGCCGGCGCGGACGTTGCCTTCAGCGTCGTCGCAGTCGGCGCTGCCGCGCGCTGAAAGCGGCGCCGGTGGGTGTGCAGCAGCCGGGCCAGCACCGTCTCCGTGCGTATTCCGGCGAATGTGACCGCCGATTCCGGCATCGTGACCGCGGATTCCGCTTTATCGTGACCGCTGTTTCCCCGCGGTTTCCAGTTGGTCGTGACCGGCAATTCCGGCATCGTGACCGGTGATCGGTTGGGGGTGTTGCGCGGGGACGGATTCTACTCTGCCAGGCTAGGCAGTGGGGTTGCCGCTGGATGTGATGCTCGTTTTTTGAGCAGTCTTTCTCATTGAGTCGCCGGCCAGCGTGATGCGGTGAATGCGGTGCATCAGTCGATCGAGAATCGCATCGGCGATGGTGGGGTCGCCGATCCAGCCATGCCAGTGTTCAACCGGCAATTGGGTGGTGATGAGCAGCCCGCGGCTGCTGCCGCGGTCGTCGATGAGTTCAAGCAGGTCATTGCGCGTGGTGGCATCCAGCGGTGCCACCGCCCAGTCGTCCAGCACAATCAAGTCGGTCTTGGCCATCTGCAGCAGCCATTTGCCGAAGCCACCACTGCCATGCAGGATGCGCAGCTCTTCGGCCAGCCTGGGCACGCGTAGATAGGCGACGGAATGCCCACGCCGGCAGGCATACTGCGCCAGCGCGCAGGCCAGCCAGGTCTTGCCGACGCCGGTCGGGCCACCGATCAGGACGGTGTGTCCGGTGGCGATCCAGTCTGACAGCGCGAGGCTGGTGATCTGTTTGCGATCAATGCCCCGTCCGGGGCGGGCATCGAGGTCTTCGATGGCGGCCTGGGGGTACTTGAGGCGGGCACGCTGCAACAGGCGCGCCAGCTTGCGGTCATTGCGCCAGAGCAGTTCGCGGTCGATCAGCAGCGCCAGGCGTTCCTCGAAGGCGAGCGCGCTGGCGCCGGGCTGAGCGAGCTGCTCTTCCAGGGCGGCGGCAAAGCCGTCGAGCTTGAGTGAGCGCAGTTGCGCGAGCGTGGTATGAGTCATCATGAGATTGGGTTCCGGTTGTGAGCGCCGGGCAAGCAAGATCGACTGCGGGTGCTGCCCAGCGGTGTGCGAGGGCCATTGAGGCGCATCGCGGGAGTTAGTGCTGCCTGGCAGACGGCGTCACTGGTAGTAGCTGGGGCCGCGCAGGTGGGCGTGGTCGGGACTGACCCACTCGGCAGGAGGGGCCGCGGTCAGCCGATCGCGATCGGTTTCGAGCACGTTCTTGACGTGGCGGTATTGATAGGCGCCGAGCTCCAGCGCAATCGCACAGGCTGCCTCGAGACGATCCTTGCCATAGCGCTTGGCCAGGCTCAGCAGCCCCAGGCAGGCGCGGTAGCCGTGTTCAGGATGCTTGTGCTGCTCGAGCAGCCGGCGCACGACGGCGCCGGTGGCGCCGCCGATCTGCTCACCCCAGCGGATGAGGCGCTGCGGCGTCCATTCCAGGTGGGCGCGATGGGCAGCGGGCAGATGCTCGGGCACCGTGGTGAAGCCACCGGCGGCTGCGCGCGCATGAACGGCCACGCGCTGGCCACGGTGCAGCAGTTCGACCGCATGAGCGGTGATGCGTGCCTCAAGCGTCTGGCCAACCAGTACGTGCGGTACGCTGTAGCGATGCTTGTTGATCTCGACGTGCTGGTCGATATGGACCTTGACGGTGCGGAACCTGGCGATCTCATATGGGACCGCGGGCAACGGGCGTAACGCCGGCGCGTCCAGGGCCGCGAAGGCGCTGGCGCGGCTGCCCGGCAGCTTCTGGAAGGGGCGCTCATTGAGCGCGGGCAGCAACGCCGCAATCGCACGGTCGACTGCATGCACGGTCTCGAAACGCTGATGGCGCAGTCGTGCGAGGATCCAACGTTCTACGATCTGCACCGCCACCTCAACCTTCGCCTTATCCTGCGGACGCCGTGCACGGGCAGGGAGCACCGAGGTGCCGTAATGGCGCGCGAAGTCGAGCACCGTCTCGTTAGCGCGCGGCTCATAACGGTCGGCGTTGGCAATCAAGGCGCGCGGGTTGTCTGGGACGATCAGTTCCGTGCTGCCGCCGATAAAGGTCAGGGCGCGCACCATCGAGGCGATCCAGTCCACCATCGTCTCGCGCGGCGTGGCGCATGCGAATGTGTAGCTGGACGCGCCGAGAGCTGCAACAAACACGTGAGCGCGGCCGCCGTCGGCCACGGCGATGGTCGGTCCGGCATAGTCGACGAACAACTTCTCACCGGCCTTGTGGGTCTGGCGCATTGAGCGCTTCAGGCTCTTGGCCCAGGCGTGGTAGCGCTCGCAGAATTGCGTGTGGCGATAGGTCTTGCCGCCGGGATGGGCCTCAACATATTCCTGCCACAGCAGGGTCAGCGTGACGCCCTTGCGGCGCAGCTCCTGGTGGATGCGGGCATAGTCCGGCGGCACATAGGCGCTGGCGCGTGCGCTGGGCAGCAGGTGCGCGGCAATCGCCGCTTCATCGAGATCGCGTAGCTGCTCCCATGTCATTCCGGCCTCAGCGGCCAGTGACACATACTTGGACACCACTCCTTTGGAGACCTGCAGCGCCGCGGCAATGCTGGCGTGCGACAGTCCGGACTCGTGCTTGAGTCGTAACACGTCTTTGATCATGCGTATCGTCATGGGGGGCTTGGGCATCGCTTCTCCGTGCAAAAACGCAGAAGGTTATCCACAGCCTGGGTTGAACAATACGCAACATCCCCAACCGGATCATGGCAAGCCAGACGCCACCACGTCAGTGGTGAGATGGCTCCCCGGCGAGCTGGTCACGATCGCCGGAACGGCTGGTCACGATAAACCGGAAATGCCGGTCACGATGCCGGAATCGGCGGTCACGATAATCCGGAATGACTGGTCACGATCGGCCGGAATACGCAGTCTCCGGGCTTGGCGCCTGCGCCGCCGGCACCGTGCGCAGGCGCCCGCGCTCCCAGTACTCGACCACCCCATCGTGTGCGAGCAGCAGCTTGAGCACGGCCGGCTGCGCGGCCTTGGCCTCGGCCAGCGAGCCGTAGCGGCGCTTGACGCGCGCCAGCGTCCAGTGCGCGTAGACCGGGTGCCCCAGCACCTCGGCCAGGTAGGCCAGTGCGGCCTCCACCGTCGGCGGAAGGGGACGCGGCGGGATCGTGGCCGTGTCGATCCAGTCGGCCGGGTTCATGACTGGGCCCCTCGTTTGGCGCTCGCCTTGGGCGCCGATTTGGCCGATCCGGGCCTGGCGGCCTTGGCAGCGGGCGCCGCAGCCGCGAGCGTGGCGTGCAGTAGCTCGTCCAGTTGCGCGCGCTGGCTGGCGGTCACCGCCTTGAGCGCGCTCGCCTCGCCGGCAGCGGTCTGGCGCGCGGCGCGCTCGCTGGCCAAGTCCGCCTCGAGGCGTCCACGCACGTCCTCGAGCGAGGCCAGGCGCCGCTCGGCGAACTTCAGTTGCGAGGTGAACTGGCCGCGCTCGGCCTGCAGCGCGTCGCGCTGATTCGCGGTCTCCTGGAGCAACTGTTTCGACAGCGCCTCGTAGCGCGCTTGCGCGGTGGCGATGGCCTCGGCCTGGGCGCGCTCACCGGCCGCCACGCGGTCCTGGGCGGCGCCCAGCGCCGCTTCCAGCTCGCCGGTGCGCGCAGCGAGTTGCTCGGCGCGGGTCCGTTCGGCCGCCAGGCCGGCGCGCGCCTCGGCCAGTTCGGTATCGCGCGCAGCCAGCTGTCCGCGCACCTCGGTCAACTCCTGACGCAGCAGCTCGACCCGCAGTTCGGCCTCGGCGCGCGCGGCCTCGGCCACCTCGACCGCGGCCTGCGCCTCACGTTTCAGGCGCACCACGTCGTCGAGCCGCACCGCGACCGCGGCCTGCCACAGCGCGCGCATCTGTTCGGCGATCTCGGGCGGGAGCTCAGGGATCGCGAGCTCCGTGAGGCCCGCGCGCACGACCTCGGCCTCGATCGCGTTGAGCGTGCGCGACAGCGTCGCCGGGTCGCCGCCGCCCAGGCGCGCGCGCAGCTTGCGCACCGACACCGCGCGGCGGAAGCGCGCGGCGGTGGGCGGCGCCGCGTCGCCGGCCTCGGTGAGCATGGCCAGCACGGTGGCGCGGATCTGGTCGGGGGTGGCGGCGAGGCGGGGCATGGCGGCGTCCGGGCGGGGTTTTCAGCCTATCGCACGCTGCTAACGTTAGGAAAGCCATTTTTGTTTGGCTTGGGGAAGCCAAAGACCGATAAATCCTATTATCTTGCGGAAACAGCCGCCGAAGCACCGCAGACTGCGGGCAAGTGGCCGGAAGGCGGGCGCTAACAGTGGAAAAACGCGGGAAATAGACCAGTCAGCAAGTACCTGATTGGATTGGAGTTTCAGGCAAGCATCACCCGGAAACGCGCATGGCTGCTAGGGCTGGCTACCCCGGCAATCTGCAGCGAAATCAAGGGGACCCCATCAATGGTTTGCAAGAGCGCCTGTCCGCACAAGTGCGGGCGGCCAGGAAGCCTTGATGCAAGCGGTTCTCCGGCTGTCTTCCGCCAGATTTCGCACCAAAAGTACTATGCCCCCGCCCCGGCATCCTTGACATGTCCACGCAATCGAGCGGCGCCCCACCCCCTACCGTGGGGCGGCGCACGACACGCCCCGGCCGCTTCAGACGATCTCAGACCGCGCGAAATTACGCCTCGTCATGGTCGCCTCCGGCAAGCAGCGCCTCCTGCTCCAAACCTGCCCCTCCGTTCTGCATGAGGCTGACAACACGCCGTACGTAAGCATCCTCCGACTGCAACAGGCGCGGCATGAGGCTCGCATTCTTATGGAGTAGTTCTGGCTTAGAAAAGCGCCCGAACAAGACCTCGAGGCTCGCCGGCTCCAAGGGCTCGAGCCGATCGCCGAGCCGATCTTTCGCCCGCAGGTACTCATGCAGCCCCACGGGATCATAATCGGGACAGTGCAGAATCCGCACGGCTTCACTGGCTTCCAACCATGCGAGCATCCGATCGGAGGCCCTGCCGCCGTAAAGCACGACCGCATCCACGCCAGCCGCCCCCCAGTCATAGCGCAGGAACAACTCTGGCCCCTCGACCATCGCCACGTAACCGGTCAGGTTCGGGACGCTCGCGTGCCCAAGGACGACCGAGGCACACCCCAGGCGAGCGGTTTGGTACGCAGCGCCCACCGGCGCCCCGTCGATCGTTAGCGACGAGTCCTTGAACACCCGGACGTGCGCCAACTCGAAATCCAGCCCACCGTTTGCCTTGGTATCCCGGAACTGCGCAAGCGCTTGGGTGCGTGCACCCAAGTCTGGAGCCGAAGTCGTAACTAGGCCGCTGGGGTAACGGTTGTTGGCAAACGCCTGCACCGCCCGCTGATTCGAGCAGACTAGGACGTTGCCGGCACCGCTGCGTACCTGCTGAATGCCACCTGCATCGATCAATGGCGTCAGAATCCGCCTGCCCGCCGCGGACACGCTGCTTGCCGGCACCGGGGCCCCGGCAAGCAGCATCCCCAGGATCTTGGCCACCGGATCAAGCGGCTTCACGCTCTCCCCCCCGTAGTTCCCGCCGGCGCACACGATTCTTGGGTTCGATCACGGCGCGGCCTTCCCTAGCCCAATGCACGTAGTACAGGGTTTCGGCAACGGCGACCGCCATCGTGCTGGCGAGCACCGGCATGAAACCTAACGACAGCGCAGTCTGTGCGAGCCCCTTCAGATTGATCTCGTCCACCATGTTGCACTCGTCGATGTAAAACGGCACGGAGTATTTCCGGTCCTTCTTCATCATGTCGCGCATCAGCACCATATTGACCAAGGCCTTGATCATCATCGTGGTACCGGTGGACTCGATGGTGTCGAGTTTGGGGAAATGTTTGGTCTTGCCGTTGGCGTACTCGACCACGAACTCGATACCGAAGAGCTCTTGCAGGGTCACCTTGCCGGTTGCGCCGCGAATCAGGTTGCTCACCTCCGCGACGGCGCGCTTGGTCTCGGCCTCTCCGCCAAAGAGCCCATCTGAGTTGAACAGTTGCTGGTAGCTGCGAATTCGGTCGCGGTTCTCCACCACCTCCATCGATACCGACTTGAGGTTAGACACCGGTACGTTGCTCAAGCGGCGGTTGAACTCTGCCACCTTGTCCTTGAGGCGCGAAACATCGCCGAGCATCTCGCCAATCGACGACTTGATCTGCGTGACCAGCGCGCTCCAGAGGTTGTCGTAGGAGGCCCGCTTCTCGTCCAAGCTATCGAGCGCCTCAACCGCCGACTGCGCCTTTTCCTCGGGGGACGACCCGACCAGGCCGTCCATCATGGTCGCCTCGATGAAGCTGAGCCGCTGCGACACCTTCTCGCTGGCATTTGCTTCAGCGACACAGGAGCCGCGGTAGCGCTCTGCTAGCGCTGCGTACGGAATGCCATCAAACTGTGCGGTATCGCCGTCCGGCCACTCGCCCGCCGGAATGTCGAAGTTCTCCCGCATGATCCTAGCCAAACGACCAGCGATGTCGACTTGCTTGGCTTGCGCCTGGGCGAATTCCGTCGCAAGGCGCCCTTGCTCAAGAACAATATCCTGATTACGCGCCATCGCATCATCTCGCTGCGCGGTCAGTTGCCGCTCTTCCTCGCGGATCCCTTCGACATCTCGCTTCTTCTGCTGGAAGACGACATGCGCTTCCATTTTGCGAACACCCTGGTCACGAGCATCTTCCTTCTCCTTGATTGTGCGCTGGAGACTCTCCCGCTCAAGCGCGTCGGCGAGAGTCGCCTGCCGCATCCGGATTTTTTCGTCCAAAGCCTGAATATCGGCCGCTAGTTGCTCCACATCCGGGATGACGCCCTTCGTTCCGGGCACGATGTTCATGGGGAATCCGATGCCGTGCCCCTCAAAACGGCGCTCGTCGGCGTCGATAAGTCGATCGACGTGATTCAATGCACTGACGAGTGCATCGGAGTCGGACACAGTGATTCCCTCCTCCCCGACTTCCTGCTCCAATAGGCGCGGATTGAGCACCCGGAAAACGTCCTTGACCTGATTCTCCCCAACCTCCTTCACCAAGTACGCGCCGAAGAGCTTGTCGTGGCGGTCGCGGAGACGGACTTTCTCCGCGCGCTCGGCCTCAAGCTTCGTAATATCGCCCTGGATATCCGATACCTTTTCCGCAGAGGTGTAATACTTTTGCTGGAGACGCTCGATGTCGTTCTTGAGATTGTTGACCGCGACCGCCTCGAAATCAGGATCGAAACCCTCGAAGGCCTTCTCGAGGTCACTGACCTCTTTGCTTGCCTGGGCGATGGCGGTCAGACGCACACCAATGTTGATCTGAGTTCGACCTAGCTCAGAAGCCTGGCGCACCAGCTTTTCCTGCCGCTCGCCGAACTTATCGGCGACCTCATCCGCAGCCAGCTTTTCTCCCTGGAGCTTTGCCTCCTCCATGTCCCGAGCCGCCAGGAGTGCCGCATACATCGGCTTGAGCGTCGCCCTGGTGCGCCCCTGTGTCTCCAAGGCAGCCTTGAGATCGTCGATATGCGGCTTGATTTGCTCCAGTTGCTGGATCGACCGATTCTCCTTCTCCAGCTTGGCGAAGCTCGCCTCGTGGTCCTTCTGCAGATCGATGGTGGGCTTCGTGAACTCGCGTCGATAGACCTCAACCAAAGTCTGCTTGATCGTTTCCTGCTCCATCTTGCTCAGCTTGAGCAGGTTGCGGAACAGGTGAACGAACCGCTCCTGCGCCGCGCCGTCCCGAAGCGGCACGATTCCGAGATTCAGTCGCCGGTCTTCCCATACTCCGGTCAGGGCGTTACGGAGATCCTTCGGCTCCAGCATGCGGAAGTGCTTGCGCTGCTCGAGGATGTCCGCCTTGACGTCTTCGAAGTCGCGCACCTTCTCTGCCTCGTCGATGAACATTTCACGCTCAAACCGCCCGGGAAAGGCGAAGCGCTCGAACCGGTACGATCCGATCGGGCCCAACCCGCGCAGCCCGACAGTGACATAGCTGTGGGTCTCCGACGACAGGCATTCGAACAGGATGTAGCTGGTCGGGTGTTTGAAATAGTAGCGACGGGTGTCCTCGAGGCTGTAGCCATCGAACCGCATATCGCTCTGGTCCCCAATGAAGAGGAACTGCACGGCGGAAATGATCGAGGTCTTGCCCACGTTGTTACGGCCCACAAGGTGGATGGAACCTTCGAAATCCACCTCGGCGTAATCGTAGTTGCCCGCGCGGATGAAGATCATCCGCTTGCAGCCAGGGATATTTTTCACGCTTCTTCTCCTACCTCTTCGCGGTCAACGTCAGGGGTGACATCCGGCGCCTTCTTGGCGAGCGCCATGCAAATTTTAAGAATACGGCGCGTAGGCGCGAGAAACTGGATTTTGTCGTCCAGCACCCGTAAAAACCCCGAGCGTTCCATTGCATTGATGATGCGCTTGAGGTTGCCCTCGTCATCACCGCCGGCCTGCCGCATGTAGCCGCGATACCGGTCGGATTGGAGGTGCGGCAGGTCCTTGATCGCGCGGACGTCCGAGAACAGCCCATCTTCGATGCTGTTGTCGTTGTCACTGAGCCAGTCCACCATTATGAATGTGAACAAGGCCGCCTGCTCTACGCCCTTACCGAGGTTCCGCTGCTTCGGACCATTGAAATAGTAGAAGCCCTGGGGGTCGCTGATGAACTCGTATCCCAGCGCGTTGAACAACTGGCGATACCGGGCGGTATAGTCCATCAAAGACTTGTACACCTCACCATCGTGGTTGCTGATATGGCGGCCTTTCGTCAAGCTGTCAAAGGCTTCTTCAAACTTGTCGGGCAGATCCACGTTCGATCCTCAGAGGAAAATAGGAATAGGCGACGCCACTGAAAACGGCCTCCGCCTCATTGTTGTCGTGATGGGTGGCGAGATCCGAGTGCTCAGAAATATCCTGGTACGCGCAAAGAATTTCCGTCTCGGTCTGGTTGGCATACCCCTCGAACAGCCAACGCAGGATATCGGGCACTGGCGCGTCTTGTCGCAGGCGCTCAATGACCTCTTCCATGTACATAGGGTCGGGCGCCTTCGGCACTCCGGGGGTATCCAGCGTAACCAGAGGCTCAGGCTCCTCCTCCGCGTACTCCTGAACGCCCCGAATGTGGTCTTCCAGCGCGTAGTCGGTAAAAAGGTTTTCCGCGGTCCAGTAGACTGTAGGCATGTGGCGGTTGAAGTCCCACGCGGAAACCCCATGCCGGCCAGCGACATCAAGCAAGCTGGCCACCGCCGCAGCCAACTCGTGGTCCCGGCGCAGCTTGTTATACAGCGGCATCACCTCGTTGTATGACTCGAGGAAGTTGTCGCCGGAGTCCCGCTTCAGTTGGAGCACGTGGGCCCGCAGGCGGGATACTGGGGTCGAGACCATGCCGTCCCCCATCCAGTCCGCGTCGCGGATGATGTTCAGCAGGCGTTCCAACAATTTCACAAGGAGACCGTCGCGGTCGACAAGCTGCTGCATCGGCAGGATGTGCCGCTCATACAGGCCGGAGATGAAAGCGTACCGTTCCCGGAGAGAGCGGTTATCCTCGCGCATTTTGATTTCCGCCACTTTCACCAACACAGCCGCGTGGTGGTCGGCGCAGAGCTTCTGTGCGCGCTGAAGGTATGTCACCAACCGTAGCGCGCTCTGGTTGACCAAGGACACCTCTCGCTGCCCCACTAACCGAGCCAGCGCGTAGACATCCTCGTCCATATCAAGGAGCAGACCTTTCAATTCGCCCGGCGCCATCAGCCGCTGGCGCTTCGCCAGATGCAAGACGAAGTCGGTGATCGCCGGCGGGATTTCCCACTCCCCGTCGGCTTCTGGCGAACGCTCCAGCAGGCCATTGGCCACCAGAATATCGGCAACTTCTTTCGGCGAGCGGGTGTGGTCTGGCGAAACAACCTTCAGGGTGTCGTAAATGGAGCTGAGTGACACCCCATGCCCCCGGTGCGCCAGAGTCTCCAGGAGACCAAAATACTCCGCTGCCAGTTGTAGTGTTCTTTTTGGATTCATTTGCAGCACTAGGGGTGATCGTACCTTTCGTGTGGAAATCTGGCGGTCTGGCCCCCAAATCCATTGCGAATTAATGAGTTGCAATTTCGTTGGTCATGCAAAGGCGAAAAGCGGTAAAGCCCATGCGGTTATACACAACTGTCCCCATCGTCGACGGATCGTAACCCTCGCAAAGTCTTCGCAGCGACATGAACTT
>NZ_JBYTAH010000096.1:2756-22424 GCF_058787975.1 Cupriavidus sp. FW305-26 | reverse complement strand
CCATTCCCTATTCGCACCCCCGCCCCCCCGCATGACGTTTCTCCGTTCCCTGTTGTTTGCGCTGTACCTGCTGGTGCTGACGCCGCCGTACGCTTGCGCCTGCTTCCTGGTGTTCCCGTTCATGAATGCCGACCAGCGCTTCCGCTTCGTGCGCGGCTGGCCCCTGCTGGTGATCTGGGCCGCGCGCGGCATCTGCGGCATCCAGTACCGCATTGAAGGCCATGAGCATATGGACGTGATGCTCGACAAGCCGGTGGTGCTGCTGTCCAAGCACCAGTCAGCCTGGGAAACCGTGGCCTACGTGGCGCTGATGCCCAAGCCGCTGTGCTTCGTGTTCAAGCGCGAGCTGCTGCTGGTGCCGTTCTTCGGCTGGGCGCTGGGCATGCTGAAGATGGTCCATATCAACCGCAAGGAAGGCACCCGCGCCTTCGCCTCGGCCGCGCGTCAGGGCCGCGAGCGGCTGGCCGAAGGCGCCTGGATCATCATGTTCCCGGAAGGCACGCGCACGCCTTCGGGCCTGGAGAAGGCGCGCTACAAGAGCGGCGGTGCGCGCCTGGCGGTGGAAACCGGCGCCTGGGTGCTGCCGATGGCGGTCAACTCGGGCCGGGTGTGGCCGCGCAATTCGTTCCTGAAGCACCCGGGCATGGTGACGATCTCGGTTGGCCCGGCGATCGCCTCGGCCAACAAGACCGCGGACCAGCTCAACCAGGAGGTGGCGGAATGGATCGAGCGCGATATGCGCCGCATCGATCCGCAGAGCTACCGGAGCGCGGCCCCGGGCGGGCCCGCCGCATGAAGCTGCTGCGACCCGCCACCGACGCCGACGGCGCGCAGCTGGAGCTGCCGCTGGCGGAGTCCGCCCAGGCGCCGCAGCCTGCGGCCCCGCCTGCGCCGGAGCCGCCGCAGCAGCCCGCCTGGCCGGTGCCGCAACCCAATGCACGCCTGCTGCGTATCGGCGAACGGCCGCTGCACTACACGCTCAAGCGCTCGGCGCGCCGCACCATCGGCTTCACCATCGACGACCGCGGCCTGTCGATCACGGCGCCGCGCTGGGTCACGCTGGCGGACATCGAGTCGGCCATCCTGGAAAAACAGCGCTGGATCTTCAACAAGCTGGGCGAGTGGCGCCACCGCGAGTCGCGCCGCATCCTGCCCACGGTGCAATGGCGCGACGGCGCCAGCCTGCCCTTCCTGGGGCAGCCGCTGACGCTGTCGCTGGAGTCGCCGCTCGGCGCGCTGCTGTTCGATGCCGACCGCCGCGTGCTGCACCTGGCGCTGCCGGGCCATGCCGACGAGCAGCAGATCAAGGACCGCGTGCAGGGCTGGCTGCAGCAGCAGGCGCGCCGGCTGCTGGCCGAGCGCCTCGATATCTACGCCGACAAGCTGGGCGTGCGCCACACCGGCTTTGCGCTGACCTCGGCTGCCACGCGCTGGGGCAGCTGCACCGCCGACGGCAAGATCCGGCTGAACTGGCGCCTGATGCATTTCCCGCTGTCGATGATCGACTATGTCGCCGCGCACGAGCTGGCGCACCTGAAGGAAATGAACCACGGCCCGCGCTTCTGGCAGACCGTGGAATCGATCTTCCCCGAGTTCCGCGATGCGCGCGCGCAACTGCGGGCACACCCGCCCGAGCTGTTGCCGACTTTCTGAGCGGGCGGGAGCGGGCCGGTACGTTTCGGCCAAACGCACTAAAATGGCGCCTTCCTATACCTAAAACAGTTGAAGGCCCTCAAATGCGACTCCTCCACACCATGCTGCGCGTCGGCGACATGCAGCGCTCCATCGATTTCTATACCCGCGTGCTCGGCATGCAGCTGCTGCGCCAGAGCGACAACCCTGAGTACAAGTACCGCCTCGCCTTCGTCGGCTACGGCCCCGAGAGCGAGACCGCGGTGCTGGAGCTGACCTACAACTACGGCGTCGACCAGTATGACCTGGGCACGGCCTACGGCCATATCGCGCTGGAGACCGACGATGCCGCGGCCGCCTGCGAGCGCATCCGCGCCGCCGGCGGCAAGGTCACGCGCGAAGCCGGCCCGGTCAAGGGCGGCACCACCGTGATCGCCTTTGTCGAAGACCCGGACGGCTACAAGATCGAACTGATCGAGCGCCATTCGACCCGCGACGCCAGGCGTCCCTGACGAACGCTGGCGATGAGCACGCAAGCCCTGACCCGGCAGCCGCTCGACGGCATCGCCGTGGGCCTGATGGTGGTGCTGTGCGCCGCCTGGGGCCTGCAGCAGGTGGTGATCAAGGTCACCGCGCCGCTGATGGGCGCGGTGCTGCAGGCCGGCGTGCGCTCGGCGGTGGCGGCGTTGCTGGTGTTCGGCTTTGCCGCCTGGCGCGGCACGCCGCTGTGGCGGCGCGACGGCACGCTGAACGCCGGCTTGCTGGCCGGGCTGCTGTTCGGCGCGGAGTTCTTCTGCATCTTCGTCGGGCTGGGACACACCACGGCCTCGCGCATGGCGGTGTTCCTGTACACCGCACCGATCTTCACCGCGCTGGGCCTGCATTTCGTGGTGCCGGGCGAGCGCTTGCACACGGGGCAATGGCTGGGCGTGGCGCTCGCGTTCGCGGGCATGGCGCTGGCCTTTGCCGATGGCATTGCCGCGCCGTCGGCGCAGGGCAGCACGCTGCCGGGCGATGCGCTTGGCATCCTCGCCGGCGCACTGTGGGCCGCCACCACCTTGGTGGTGCGCGCCAGCCCGCTGGCCAGCGCCCCGGCCAGCAAGACCCTGCTGTACCAGTTGGCGGTGTCCGCGGTGATGCTGCTGGCGATGGCGGTGGCCGCCGGCCAGACCGCAACCGTGCAGATCGACGGGGTGGTGCTGGCGAGCCTGTTCTACCAGTCAGTGCTGATCGCGTTTGCCAGCTACCTGACCTGGTTCTGGCTGCTGCGGCGCTACCTGGCGTCGCGGCTGTCGGTATTTTCCTTCCTGACGCCGCTGTTCGGGGTCGCCTTCGGCGTGGTGCTGATGCACGACGCGGTTGGCCCGCGCTTTGCCGTGGCGGCACTCCTGGTGCTGGCCGGCATCGTGCTGGTCAATCGCCGCGCCTGAGCGGCGCGGCAAGCGCAATACTGCGGCGGCCGGAGCCGCCGCTGCCTGACGCTCAGCGGCGTGCCTCGAACGAGAACATGCCGAGCGCGTCGCGCACTTCGTCCAGCGTCTGCTGGGTCAGTGCGCGTGCCTTCGCGGTGCCCTGGCGCAGGATGTCGAACACATAGTCCGGATCCTTGGCCAGTTCTTCGCGGCGCGCGCGGATCGGGGCCAGCATGTCCTGCAGGATGCCCTCGACGCGGCGCTTGAGCACCATGTCGCCCAGGCCGCCCTTCTGGTAGTGCTCCTTCAGCGCCTTGACTTCCTCGGTGTTGGGGTCGAACGCATCCAGGTAGGTGAACACCACGTTGCCCTCGACCTGGCCCGGGTCCGACACGCGCAGGTGGTTGGGGTCGGTGTACATGCTGTGCACCGCAGCCTTGATCTGCTCGGGCGAAGCCCCCAGCGCGATCGCGTTGCCCAGCGACTTGCTCATCTTGGCCTTGCCGTCGACGCCAGGCAGACGGCCGAACTCGGGGATCAGGGCCTTGCATTCGGGCAGCACTTCGCGGCCGACCTGGTGGTTGATGCGGCGCACGATCTCGTTGGTCTGCTCGATCAGCGGCGCCTGGTCTTCGCCCACCGGCACCACGTGGGCCTTGAAGGCAGTGATGTCCGCGGCCTGCGATGCCGGGTAGCACAGGAAGCCGGCCGGGATGTCGCGGCCAAAGCCACGCGCCTGGATCTCTTCCTTGATGGTCGGGTTGCGCTCGAGCCGCGCCACCGTGACGAAGTTCAGGTACATCAGCGTCAGCTCGGCCAGCGCCGGCAGGTGCGACTGCACGGTGATGGTGGTCTTGGCCGGGTCGATGCCCACGGCCAGGTAGTCCAGCGCCACTTCCAGCACGTTGCGGCGCACCTTGTCGGGATCGTGCGCGTTGTCGGTCATGGCCTGGGTGTCGGCCAGCAGCACGTATTGCTCATGCGTGTCCTGCAGCGTCACGCGGCTCTTCAGCGAGCCGACATAGTGGCCAAGGTGCAGCGGGCCGGTGGGACGGTCGCCGGTCAGGATCACGGGACGCCGGTTGGTTTGGGTCTGGGCTGTCATGGGACGGTCTTGCACGAAATAGTCGCGGGAAATTCGGGAATCGGGATGCGCGGGCCTCAGGCGGCCTGTCCGGCCCGGCCGGATGGCGTACCACCGAGGCGCCGGGCCAGTTCGACATATTCGCCGACGGGCACTTCCTCGGCGCGGCGGCCGAGGTCGAAACCCATCGCATCGAAGTCGACCTGGTCGCGCAGGAACGAGAGCGTGTTGCGCAGCACCTTGCGCCGCTGCGAGAACGCTGCAGTGACCACGTCGCCCAGCACGGTGATGTCGCAATCGGCATGCGGCGAACGCAGCCGGCCGTCGCTGTGGCGCGGCCACGGGATCATGCGGACCACGGCGGAATCGACCTTGGGCGGCGGATTGAAGGCGCCCGGCGGTACGTCCAGCACGTGTTCCATGTAGTAGCGCACCTGCAGCATGATCGAGAGCCGGCCGAAGGCCTTGCTGCCGGGTTCGGCCACCATGCGCTCCACCACCTCTTTCTGCAGCATGAAGTGCTGGTCGCGCACGTGGTCGGCGAAATCCATCAGGTGGAACAGCAGCGGGCTGGAGATGTTGTACGGCAGGTTGCCGACGATGCGCAGCGGGCGGCCGGGCACGGCGAGCTTGTCGAAATCGAACGCCAGCGCATCGCCGGCGTGGACCTGCAGGCGCTCGCCATAGCGGCGGCGCAGGCGCTCGACCAGATCGCGATCCAGCTCAACCACCTGCATCTGCGGGATCCGTTCGAGCAGCGGGTCGGTCAGCGCGCCCAGGCCGGGGCCGATCTCGACCAGCACGTCGTCGGCCTGCGGGCTGATGGCATTGACGATGCCGTGGATGATGGTGTCGTCGACCAGGAAGTTCTGCCCGAATCGTTTGCGGGCCACATGGCCCTGGTGCACGTTTGAACGCATGGGTTATTCGTCCAGCTTCAGCATGGCGGCTGCAGGCCGGAATGGGTGTGGCCAGGATGGCTGCCCGTGGCACCGTTGCTGCCAGGGCGCCGGCCATTGGCGTGGCCGGCCATGGTGACCGCACTGCGGATGGCCTCGATCATGCTGCCGTGTTCGGCCTGGCCGGTGCCGGCAAGGTCAAGCGCGGTGCCATGGTCCACCGAGGTGCGGATAAAGGGCAGCCCCAGCGTGATATTCACGCCGTGGCCGAAGGTGCCGTATTTCAGTGGCGCCAGCCCCTGGTCATGGTACATCGCCAGCACGCAGTCGGCATCGCGCAGGTGGCGCGGCTGGAACAGCGTGTCGGCCGGAAAGGGTCCGCGCGCGTCGATGCCGGCATCTTTGGCCTGCGCCAGCGCGGGCGTGATGATGTCGATCTCTTCGCGGCCCATATGGCCGCTTTCGCCGGCGTGCGGGTTCAGGCCCGTGACCAGGATGCGCGGCCGCGAGATGCCGAAGTAGCGGCGCAGGTCGGCATCGATGATCGACAGCGTCTGCACCAGCAGCGGCACCGACAGCGCATCGGGCACCGCGCGCAGCGGCAGGTGGGTGGTGGCCAGCGCCACGCGCAGCATGGCGCCGTCGTGCGCGGGCTGCGGGCCGGCCAGCATCATCACCACGCGCGGCACGCGGGCGCTCTCGGCCAGGTATTCGGTATGGCCGGTGAAGGGGACGCCGGCGTCGTTGATGGTGCTCTTCTGCACCGGCGCCGTGATCATTGCGGCATACCGGGGCGCGGACTTGCCGCGCGCGCGGCAGCCGCGGATGGCGGCATCGAGCAGCTTCAGCACATAGGGGCCGTTGCGCGCGTCGAGCCGCCCGGCCTCGCACGCGACCGCCAGCGGGATGTCCTCGACCACCACGTCGCCGTCGGCAATGCGCCGCTCCCAGGCGTGCGTGGCGCCCAGCGCCGCGGCGCGATCGGCCAGCAGGCGGGCATCGCCCAGCACATGGAAGCGGTATTGCCCGCCGCCGACGCCATTGTTGGCGCCCGCCAGCTGCAGCAACGCCCCGATGGTGATATCGGGACCGATGCCGGCGGGTTCTCCGGTCGAGATGGCAAGGGCTAGCGGGTCGGGCATGTCAGGTCAGCGGATCGGGGACCGGCGCTTCAGCGCTGCCGGTTGACCCGATACTCCACGTACGCCTGCGAGCGCAGCTGGCGCACCCAGTCATCATAGGCTGCGCGCAGCTTCTGTTCGCGGACTTCGGCACGGGCGAAGTCGCGCTGCTTCTCGGGCGACATCTCGGTCTCGCGCCGGTTGAGCACCTGGATCAGGTGCACGCCGAACTGCGTGACCACCGGCTCCGAGATCTCGTTCGGGCGCAGGCGGCTCATCGCCTGCTCGAACTCGGGCACCAGCTCGCCCGGCGAGACCCAGCCGAGGTCGCCGCCGTTCTGCGCCGAGCCGTCCTGCGAGAAACGCTTGGCCGCGTCGGCAAAATCGCCGCCGTGGGTGATGCGGTCGCGCAGCGTGCTGAGCTGGCGGCGCGCCTCGGCTTCGGGCATGTTGGGGCCGGTGCGGATCAGGATGTGGCGCACCTGGGTCTGGGTGATCTTCGAGGCCGCGGCCGGGCTGGATGCCGGCGCCGCGCGCTTGGCCACCAGCTTGACCACATGGAAGCCCGCCGCGCTTTCCACCACCTGCGGCGCCACCCCGCCAGCCTGCAAGTCGACCACGGCGTTGGCGAACAGTGCCGGCAGGCGGCCGATCTCGCGGAAGCCCATCGCGCCGCCCTGGGCCGCCTCGGGGCCCTCGGAATTGGCCTGCGCCAGCTGCGCGAAGTCGGCACCGCCCTGGGCCTGCTTGAGCAGCCCTTCGGCCTTGGCGCGCTGCGCCTGCTTCTGTGCGTCCGAGGCATTCTCGGGCACGCGCACGAGGATCTGCGCCACGTTGTATTCGGTCGGGCCGCTGGCGGCGCCCTGGCCGCCGCGCGCCGCCAGGTAGTTGTCGATCTCGCCGTCGTAGACCTGCACCTTGGAATCGACCTCGCGCTCGCGCAGGCGGATCACCTGTACCTGCTTGCGCAGTTCCTCGCGGTACTTGGTCCAGGTCATGCCACTGGCCTCGACGCGGCGGCGCAGCTCGGTCGCGTTCAGCCGGTTCTGCTGTGCCACCGATTCGATGGCGCGGTCGATTTCCTGGTCGGTCACGCGGATGCCGGCCTCCTGTGCGGCCTGGGTCTGCACGCGCTCCATTACGAGGCGCTCGAGCACCTCGCCCAGCAGGTCGGCGCGCGCGGGCACCGGGCGGCCGGCGGCACGCAGCTGGCCTTCGATCTCGTCGGCACGGTCGAGCAACTCGCGCCGCGTGATCACGCTGTTGTTGACGACTGCCACCACTTCGTCGACCAGTTGCGAACGCTTCTGGCCGCCGGCCTGGGGCACGCCCAGCTTGGGCTGGCTCGACGGCGCCGCGACGTCAGACGCCTGCGGCACGAAGATGCCACTGGAGCGCGGCGCCGTCCCGGGCGCCTTGAGCTGCGCGGCAGCCGGCACCGTCATGGCGGCCAGCACCGCCGGCAGCAGCAAGCGATGCCAGGACGTCAGGAGAAAGGAAAACACGGCGAATTCTTGACGTTTCATCGTAATCCGTCATTCATAGTGATCGAACTGGGTCGTCGGCACCGGCTTGGCCGACACGGGCTCATAGCCGGGCACGTTCAGGCGCAGGATGTTCAACGGGTTGGAACCGATCTTGGAAAGGCCACGGAACTCCACCTGCAGGAAGACCCGCCCGGTGTAGCCTTGCGTGGTGTTGCGGAAGCGCTGGTAGACCACGCGGCCGACCCAGCAGTCGGCGGCGTACTCGACGCCGGCCAGCGCATCGACCATCTGGCTTGCGGCCAGGTCGAAGGCAAAGCGTGCGATGCCGTAGGCACGGCGCGTGATCGGCCACTGGCTTGACACCTCGAACTGGTCGATCGCGGTGTTGTCCGTCACCGAGGTCGGGCGGCGGTAGCGGTAGCCTGCGTTAATCACCTTGCGCGACTCGGGCCGGTAAGAGACCGCCACGTTGCCGTAGTTGATCCGGTCGCTGTCCGGGTTGTACTGCACGCCCGCGTCCAGGTAATAGCCGCGGAACATCTGGATGGTGGTGGCCGCCAGCAGATCCGAGAAACCCGCCTTGGGATCCGCCAGCGTGCCGTTGATCTGCACGCGCTGGCCGGTGAAGTCGTAGCGCTGCGCGATGGTGCCACGGAAGCGCTCGATTCCGGTGTCGGCTTCGATCAGGCGCGTGGTCAGGCCGCCGGTCAGCTTGTTGTTGTCGGCGACGCGGTCGTAGCCGGTGAACGGGTTCTCGCTGAAGATCTGCCCGTAGCCGAAGTCGGACTGCACCGTGTCGAACAGCGGGAACTGGCTCTGGTCGCGGAACGGGGTGTACACGTAGAACAGGCGCGGCTCCAGCGTCTGCACATAGTTCACGCCGAAGAGGCGGCTGACCGTCGGTGCCTCGCGCTCGAATGTCATGCCCGAGTCCAGGCTCATGGTCGGCAGCACGCGCGAGAAATTATTCTGCACCGTAGGCGTGTTGGAGGCCGCCTCCATCTGGTACTGGGTCGCATTGAAGGTGACCTTCGGCGTCACGTACCAGCCCGCCCGTACGATCGGGTAGCTGATGCTCGGCTGGATAAACATGCGCTCGCCCTGCGGCTGCTGGAAGCCGGTGGACGTCAGCGGAATGCGGAAGCGCGTGTAGTCCGCTTCCACCTGCACGTCGAAGCCGCCCAGGTCATAGCGGATGTACTTGCCGTTGAGCTGCGGCACGCGCTCGTACGACGGCTCGCTTGGGCGCAGCGTCTGGAACTTCTGCACCCGGGCCAGGAACGTGAAATCCTGCCAGTTATAAGTAACGCCGCCTTCCTGCGTGTACTGGCGCAGCGTCGATTGCGACACGCTGCGGTTGAAATCGTCCGGGTACTGGTCGTCCGATACCCGGTTCACATTCAGGTAGGCATTGAGACCCTTGGCCAGGTTCTGGTTATGCTGGATCGAGTAGGCCCAGCGGTTCGAATTGGTCTTCTTGTCGTCCGGCAGGAACTCGGCGCGCAGGCGCCCGTTGTAGCCCTGGCCCAGATAACGGTATTCGCCGCCGAGCTGCAGGCCGCGCTCCGTCATCAGCCGCGGATAGATGGTCAGGTCGCGGTTCGGCGCGATATTGACGTAGTATGGCGTGGTCAGGTCGAAGCCCGAACGCGAGCCGTAGCCCATCAGCGGCGGCAGGAAACCACTGCGGCGGTCGTCGTTCAGCGGAAAGCTGAACGCCGGCGCCGCAGCAATCGGCACGCCGAAGAAATTCAGCACGCCGCCGTAGGCCACGCCCACCTGGCGGTCGTTGTCCAGGTCGATCCGGTTCGCGCTGAAATACCAGTCGGCGTTGTCCGGCGAACAGGTGGTGTATGACGCGTGCCTGGCGGTGCTGCGGTCCTTGTCCAGGAAGTCGATGCGCTCGGCCTTGCCCGAGCCGCCGGTCTGCTGGAAATAATAGTCCGGCGACAGCATATAGCCTTCGTTGGCCTCGACCTTCATCCGCGCCTCGGGACCGACCGCCAGCGTGCCGCTGCGCGACATGCGCACATTGCCCTGAGCAAAGGCTTCGTCGGTGTCCTGGTCGTAGGTCAGCTTGTCGCCCTTGATCGCACCGCCGTCACGGCGCAGCTCGGCATGGCCTTCCAGCTCGACGCCGCGCTCGCTGTAGCCGGTCATGCGGTCGGCCTCGATAAAGGTCGGGGCGTCGGAGCCGGCGTCAGACTGTTTGCCGGGTTCGGCAAGCCGCGGCACCAGTTCGCCGGATTCCACCGGAAGCGGCGGCGCTTTCGGCGCGGCTTCGAACACCGGCTCGACCTGGTCGAGATCGGGGATCGCCGAACCGGACATCTGCGCGTGTGCGCCGGCCGACAGGCTGGCCATGGCCAGCACCAGCGGCCGCAGCGCGCCCGCGTGCAGGCCGCCGGCGCGCCTGGCTCGGGCAGGAACGCTGGTTGGGGCAGGCGAAGGCAAGGCCCTGTTGTTCGGTGATCGTCGTTGTTCGGTCATTCGCACGGGTTGTCAGTCTCGGCGTCGGCTGCGGCCCGCCTGCAAGCCGCCAGCCCCCGCCGGAGCAGGCTGCGGGGCACCGAATGGCCCCACCCGGGGGCCGCCCGGCGCCCGGGTCTGGTCGGGTATTATACGGGGCAACCTAGGGTCGCCTTCCCGCTTACTTTCGGTTTCATTTACGTTTCCACTCTGCGCCCGTTCCCCACACGTATCTGTATGGCAGCTCTCCCCCACGACCCGCGCCTGGACCAGCTCAAGGCCTGGGTATCCGGACTTGGCCCGACCTGGTCCGCCGATCCCGATTCCTGCGCCCCCGCCTCGGCCGACGCCAGCTTCCGGCGCTATTTCCGCGTCAGCACCGGCCATCCGGCGCATCCCACCGCCATCGTGATGGACGCCCCGCCGGCGCACGAGGACTGCCGCCCGTTCATCCACGTATGCGGGCTGTTCGGCGCGGCCGGCGTGACCGTGCCGACCGTGCTGGCGCAGGACCTGGAGCAGGGTTTCCTGCTGCTGGCCGACCTTGGCAACCAGACCTACCTGTCGCGGCTCGATGACTCCACCGCCCACGCCATGTACGCCGACGCGGCCGCCGCGCTGGTCCGCATCCAGGCCGCCACCCGCCCCGGCGAACTGCCGGCCTACGACCGCGCGCTGCTGCAGCGCGAGCTCGACCTGTTCCCGCAGTGGTATGTGGCCAGGCACCTGGGCGCCACTCTGACCGAGGCCCAGCAGGCGGACCTGCGCGAAGTGACTGAAGCGCTACTCACCAATATCCTTGCGCAGCCGCAGGTCTACGTGCACCGCGATTTCCACTCGCGCAACCTGATGGTGCTCGATGGCGGCGCCAACCCGGGCGTGCTCGACTTCCAGGACGCGGTGATCGGCCCGATCACCTACGACGCGGTCTCGCTATGGCGCGACGCCTATATCGAATGGGACGAGGAGCAGCAGCTGGACTGGCTGATCCGCTACTGGGAGCGCGCGCGCAAGGCCGGCCTGCCGGTCAGCGCCGACTTTGGCGAGTTCTATCGCGATTTTGAGTGGATGGGCCTGCAGCGCCACCTCAAGGTGCTGGGCATCTTTGCCCGCCTGTACCACCGCGACGGCAAGGACGGCTACCTCGCCAACCTGCCGCTGGTGATGAAGTACACCCGCCACGTGGCCGGCCGCTACACCGAACTGCGCAAGCTGATCCGGCTACTGGACGCGCTCGAAGGCGTGGCCAGCCCGGCCGGCTACACGTTCTGACGCCGTGCCCGACAACCAGCCCGTTCTGCGCGACCACCGCGCGCCCGCCATCACCGCCGCCGGCGAATGGCTGGCCGGCGCGCGCGCGCTCGCGCCGATGCTGCTGGGCGTGGTGCCGTTCGGCCTGATCTACGGCGTGCTGGCCGTCGGCGCCGGCATGCCGGCGTGGCTGGCCTGCGCGATGAGCGTGGTCGTGTTCGGCGGCGCCTCGCAGATGATCCTGACCCAGTTGTGGACCGCCGGCACCCCGGCAGTGGTAATCACGCTGACGGTGGCCATGGTCAACCTGCGCCATGCGCTGTATTCCGCCACCATCGCGCCCACGCTCGCGCACCTGCCGCGGCGCTGGAAGGCGCTGATCGCCTACCTGCTGACCGACGAAGCCTTTGCCGCGATGACGCACCGGCTTGGCGACAGCGGCCCGCGCGCCCGCTACCGCCACTGGTACTACTTCGGCGGCGGCTTCGCGCTGTGGGCCAGCTGGCAGCTGTCGACGCTGGCCGGCGTGCTGGTCGGCGCCCAGGTGCCGCGCGACTGGCCGCTCGACTTCTTCCTGCCGCTGACCTTCATCGGCATCATCGTGCCGGGCCTGAAGCACCGCTCGCACGTGGCCGCGGCGCTGGCCGCCAGCGTGCTGGCGGTGGCCTGCTACAGCCTGCCGCACAAGCTCGGGCTGATGGTGGCGGCGCTCGGCGGCATTGCCGTGGGCATGCTGGTGCTGGGCCGCGGCAACCGCCCCGGGCCACGCCCGGCCTGCCGTGGCGCCGATGCCACGCCAGGCGGAACAGCCGGCAAGGAGGCCGCATGAGTGCGATGACCCTGCTGTGGGTCTTCCTTGCCGCGGGCCTGGCAACCTTCCTGATCCGCCTGTCGTTCATCGCCGTGGAAGGCCGCGTGCGGCTGCCGTCGTGGTTCCGCACCGCGCTGCAGTTCGTGCCGGCAGCGATGCTGTCGGCGCTGATCGCCCCTGACCTGCTGATGCAGCATGGCGAGCTTGCCCTCACCCCCGCCAACGCGCGGCTGGTGGCCGGCGTGGTGGCCATCCTGATCGCCGCTCGAACCCGCAGCGTGGGCTGGACCATCGCCGGTGGCATGGCCGCGCTGCTTGCCCTGGAGGCTCTGTTCTGATGAAGGCCATGATCTTCGCCGCCGGCCGCGGCGACCGCATGCGTCCGTTGACCGATACCTGCCCCAAGCCGCTGCTGGCGGTGGGCGGCAAGCCACTGATCGTCTGGAAGATCGAGGCGCTGGCGCGTGCCGGCCTGCGCGACATCGTCATCAACCATGCCTGGCTGGGCGGACAGATCGAAGCCGCGCTGGGAGACGGCAGCCGTTTTGGCGTGCGGCTGGCCTATTCTGCCGAGGGCACTGCGCTGGAAACCGCCGGTGGCATCGCACAGGCCCTGCCGCTGCTGTCCGCGCACCCGGAGCGCGGCGAGATCTTCCTGGCCGTGTCGGGCGACATTTTCTGCGACTACGACTTCCGCAGGCTGTTGCCTCGCGCGCACGACATGGCCGGCGCGCCCGCCCCGCGCATGCACCTGGTGATGGTGCCCAACCCGGACTTTCACCCGAACGGCGACTTCACCTTGCAACCGAACGGGCTGCTGACGCTCGACGGGACACTGGCCAACGGTGGCGAACGGCTGACATTCGGCAATATCGGCCTGTACGACACGCGCCTCTTCACCGCCATCGAACCTGGCACCAAAATGCCGATGACACCCTACTACTGGGAGGCCATCGAGGCCGGCGCCGCTACCGGCGAACGCTTCGACGGGCGCTGGGAGAACGTGGGCACGCCGGCGCAGCTGGCCGAGCTGGATGCGGCGCTTGCGACAGCAGCGCCTGTGGCGGCGCACGGGCGCTAGGTCGACTGACTGGGCGGGGGCTGGCAAGGCGCCCGGACGATCCCGCGGCCAGCGAGGCGCCAGCGGCGGTAGAATCGCCCTGATCCTCCTCATCCCAGGCCCTACCATGTCCTCACCCGACAACGCCCTCCTCGCCGCCTGCCGCGACCGCCGCGCCCGTGTGCTGCAGCACCTGCGCGCCGGCGGCGGCGGTGTGGCGATCCTGCCCACGGCGCCGGAAGCCATGCGCAACCGCGACAGCGACTACCCGTACCGGCACGACAGCTATTTCTATTACCTGAGCGGCTTTACCGAGCCCGAGGCCGTGCTGGTGCTGGTGGCCGGCGCGCCGGGCGACCCCGCCGATGCCGACCGCAGCATCCTGTTCTGCCGCCCCAAGCATGAAGAGCGCGAGATCTGGGACGGTTTCCGTTTCGGCCCGGATGGCGCGCGCGCCGTGTTCGGCTTCGATGAAGCGCATTCGGTCGAAGAGATCGACGCCGCGCTGCCGCCGCTGCTGGCCAACCGCGCGCAGATTGCCTACCCGCTGGCCGACTCGACCCGCACCGACGTGCAGATGCGGCGCTGGATGGACGCCGTGCGCATGCAGGGCCGCGCCGGGGTCGCCGCGCCGTCGGTTGCGCTCGACATCCGCACCGTGCTCGACGAAATGCGCCTGTTCAAGGATGCCGGCGAGCTGGCCACCATGCGCCGCGCGGCGCAGATCTCCGCCGGGGCCCATGTACGGGCCATGCAGGCCACCCGCGCCGGACTGCGTGAATACCACCTGGAGGCGGAACTGCTCTATGAGTTCCGCCGCCATGGCGCGCAGAGCGTGGCCTATAACTCGATCGTCGCGGCCGGCCCCAACGCCTGCGTGCTGCACTACCGCGCCGGCCCCGCCGAACTGAGGGACGGCGACCTCTGCCTGATCGATGCCGGCTGCGAGTTCGACGGCTACGCCTCGGACATCACCCGCACCTTCCCGGTCTCGGGCCGCTTCTCGCCGGCGCAGCGAGAGCTGTACGACCTGGTGGTGGCCGCGCAGGACGCCGCCATCGCCGAGACCCGCGCCGGCGTGCCCTACAACGTGCCGCATGACGCCGCCGTGCGCGTGCTGGCGCAGGGCATGCTCGATACCGGCCTGCTCGACCGCAACAAGGAAGGCACGCTCGACGACGTGCTCGCCAGCGGCAGCTACCGCCGCTTCTACATGCACCGCACCGGCCACTGGCTTGGCATGGATGTCCATGACGTGGGCGAATACCGCGTGGCCAGCCACGGCGGCGAAGGCGAGCGCCCGTGGCGGCCGCTGCAGCCGGGCATGGTGCTGACCATCGAGCCCGGCATCTATGTGCGCCCGGCCGAGGACGTGCCCGAGCGCTACTGGCATATCGGCATCCGCATCGAGGACGACGCCGTGGTCACCGACGGCGACTGCGAGCTGATCACGCGCGGCGTGCCGGTGCTGGCCGACGAGATCGAGGCGCTGATGCGCGATAACGCCAATGCTGCCGGAGGTCTGCGATGATCGGCTGGCTGCGCAGGATCTTTCCGGGCCAGGCCCGCAGCGGCAGCAATGCTGGCAGCGACCGCCGGCCCGATCCGTCCGAACCCTTCATCATCAACCTGTACGACGACCGCGTGGTGGTGCACCGCCCCGACGGCCAGCGCGAGGAAGTCGCCTGGGACACGCTCGAGCGCGTGGTGGTCCGGGTGTCCGACCGCGCGCCCTGGGCCGGCACGGCCTGGCTGATCCTGATCGGCACGCCCGATTCGGGCCAGGGCTGCGTGGCGCCGCTGAATGCCGCCAACCATGGTGCACTGCTTGAGCAGCTGCGCGCACTGCCGGGTTTCAACCACCAGAAGCTCGAGAACGCGCTGCGCGACGCCGCGGCCGGCAAGTCGCGCTCGGATGCGATCTGCTGGAAGCGCGATGCGGCAGCACCAACGGAGGCGGATGCGGGTCATGCAGGAGGCAGCGACGATGCCGGCCGCGCAGCCTGATTTCCAAAGCCTGCGCGATATCGCCATCGTCGGCGGCGGCCCGGTCGGGCTGGCGCTGGCCTGCCAGTTGCTCCGCACTACCAGCTGGCGCCTGACACTGGTCGATGCCGCCACGCCGGCGCGCGCCGCGCGCGATCCGCGCGCGATCGCGCTGTCGCATGGCAGCCGCCAGCTGCTGGAGCAGATCGGCGCCTGGCCGGTGCCCGGCAGCCCGATCGAGCATATCCATGTCTCGCAGCGCGGCCGCTTCGGCCATGTGCGGCTGCACCATGACGACTACGGCGTGCCGGCGCTCGGTTACGTGGTCCGCTACGGCGACTTGTGCGAGGCACTGGAGCGCGCGCTCGCCCATGCCGCGCAGGCGGCGGGCGAAGGCCGGCTGCAGCGTGTGTTCGAGACCCGCATCGACCAGATCGCACAGGATCCTGCGCCGAGCGCCGCGGACGATCCCGATGCCGGCGCCGTGCAACTGGCCGGCACCGGCCACGACGGCCAGGTGGCACACCTGGCCGCGCGCCTGGTGGTGCAGGCCGAGGGCGGGCTGTTCCACCAGCAGGCCGCCCACCAGGGCCGCGGCGCGCGCACGCGCGACTACCGCCAGACCGCGGTGATCGCCCATGTGACCTGCTCGCGCCCGCAGCCGGGCTGGGCCTGGGAGCGCTTTACCGACGAAGGCCCGCTGGCGCTGCTGCCGCACGAGGAGCATGGCGTGCCGGGCTATGCGCTGGTGTGGTGCTGCCCGCCGGACCAGGCCGCGCGGCGCATCGCGCTGCCGGAAGGGGAGTTCGCGGCGGAACTGGACCGGGCCTTTGGCGACCGCATGGGCCATTTCACGCTGGCCGGCAAACGCCATGCCTTCCCGCTCGGCCTGAATGCGGCCCCGGTGACCGTCAACGGCCGCGTGGCGGCGGTCGGCAATGCCGCGCAAACGCTGCACCCGGTGGCCGGACAGGGACTCAACCTGGGCTTGCGCGACGCCTTCGCGCTGGCCGATTCGCTGCGCAGCGCCTGCACGCCGCAGGCGCTGCAAGCCTTCGCCAGCCGCCACCGGCTCGACCGCGCCGTCACCATCGGCGTGACCGACCTGCTGCCACGTGTGTTCGGCATCGCCTACCCGCTGGCCGCGCACGCGCGGGGCGCGTCGCTGGCCGTGCTGGCCTGCCTGCCGCCGCTGCGGCATGCGCTGGCGCGCCACATGATGTTCGGGATGCGTCGCTGACCCCGCCAGTGGCGCAAGCGCCACGCGCATGGCGGCGTTTGCGCCACGGCCCCTGCCCGGTTGCGCTCCGGATGCTCAAATCTTGGGCAATGGCGATGGTTTGGCGGTAGAATCCTGCCCTCGCACATGTCCCGATCCAAGGCCGGCTGCAGTTTCGGCAGGGGCATGTTTTTCCGTTTCGTCTTCCGTCTCAGAGCAGGCTGTCCCGACCCCTTCCCTGGCGCCATCCACGCCGCGAGGGGAACGCTACGGTCACCGGGACGGCCTCTCAGAACCGCCGCCCAACCGTGCAGATCGGACCTCACCAACTCCGCAACAACCTGTTTGTCGCCCCGATGGCGGGCGTGACGGACCGGCCCTTCCGCCAGCTGTGCAAGCAGCTCGGCGCGGGCTATGCGGTGTCGGAAATGGTGGCGTCCAACGCACAGCTGTGGAAGAGCGAGAAAACCATGCGCCGCGCCAACCACGCCGGCGAGGTCGAACCCATCGCCGTGCAGATCGCCGGCGCCGAGCCGTCGATGATGGCCGAGGCCGCGCGCTACAACGTGGACCGCGGCGCGCAGATCATCGACATCAACATGGGCTGCCCGGCCAAGAAGGTGTGCAACGTCGCCGCCGGCTCGGCCCTGCTGCAGAACGAGCCGCTGGTGGTGCGCATCGTTCAGGCCGTGGTCGGCGCCGTGGGCGACCGGGTGCCGGTCACGCTGAAGATCCGCACCGGCTGGAACCGCGAGAACCGCAATGCGCTGCGCATCGCGCACATGGTCGAGGACGCGGGCATCAGCATGCTGACCATCCACGGCCGCACCCGCGCCGACCTGTACCACGGTGACGCCGAGTACGAGACCATTGCCGCGGTCAAGGCAGCGGTCTCGATCCCGGTGGTCGCCAACGGCGACATCACCACGCCGCAGAAGGCAAAGCAAGTACTGGCGCTGACCGGCGCGGACGCGATCATGATCGGCCGCGCGGCGCAGGGCCGGCCCTGGCTGTTCCGTGAGATCGAGCACTTCCTGAAGACCGGCGAGATGCTGCCGTCGCCGGAAGTGGCCGAGATCCGTGCCATCATGAATGCGCACCTGGAAGACCACTACGCCTTCTATGGCGAATTCACCGGCGTGCGCACCGCGCGCAAGCATATTGCCTGGTACACGCGCGGGCTGCGCGGCGCCAACCTGTTCCGCCACCGCATGAACACACTGGAGAGCACCGCCGAACAACTGGCGGCGGTCAATGCGTTCTTCGACGAGCAGGCGCAGATCTCTGACCGGCTGGTGTACGTGGACGACGCAGCACAAGACCAAGACGAAGCGAACAACAACAAAAACGGGGAGTTGCTTGCCGCATGAGCCGCAACGCTATCGACCAGTGTATCCGGGAAAGCCTGGACACTTATTTTCGCGACCTGGACGGCGAAGAGCCGTCCAATATGTACAACATGGTGCTCGAGGCGGTCGAACGGCCGCTGCTGGAAGCCGTGATGGTGCGCGCCGAGCGCAACCAGTCGCTGGCCGCCGCCTATCTGGGCATCAATCGCAATACGCTGCGCAAGAAGCTGCAGCAGCACGGTTTACTTTGAATTTGAAGCGTCTCCCACAGCCATGATCAAGCAAGCCCTACTCTCCGTTTCCGACAAGACCGGCATCGTCGATTTCGCGCGCGAACTGAACGCGCTCGGCGTCACGCTGCTTTCCACCGGCGGCACCGCCAAGCTGCTGGCCGACAGCGGCCTGCCCGTGACGGAGGTGGCCGACTACACCGGCTTCCCGGAAATGCTCGACGGCCGCGTCAAGACACTGCATCCCAAGGTCCACGGCGGCATCCTGGCGCGCCGCGACCTGCCCGAGCACATGGCCGCGCTGGCCGAGCACGACATCCCGACCATCGACCTGCTGGTGGTGAACCTGTACCCGTTCCAGCAGACCGTGGCCAAGGATGACTGCACCCTGCCCGACGCGATCGAGAACATCGACATCGGCGGCCCGACCATGCTGCGTTCGGCGGCCAAGAACCATCGCGACGTGACCGTGATCGTCGACCCGGCCGACTACGCCGTGGTGCTCGACGAAATGCGCGCCAACGCCAACAGCGTCGGCTACGACACCAATTTCCGCCTGGCCACCAAGGTGTTCGCGCACACCGCCCAGTACGACGGCGCCATCACCAACTACCTGACCAGCCTGGGTGCCGACAAGTCGCACCAGGGCCGCAGCGCCTACCCGCAGACGCTGAACCTCGCCTTCGACAAGGTGCAGGAAATGCGCTACGGCGAGAACCCGCACCAGTCCGCCGCGTTCTACCGCGACCTGAGGGCCGTGGACGGCGCGCTGGCCAACTACGTGCAGCTGCAGGGCAAGGAACTGTCGTACAACAACATCGCCGACGCCGACGCGGCCTGGGAATGCGTCAAGTCGTTCGACGCCGCCAGCGGCGCCGCCTGCGTCATCATCAAGCACGCCAACCCGTGCGGCGTGGCGCTGGGCGCGAATGCGCTGGAAGCGTATGACAAGGCCTTCAAGACCGATTCGACCTCGGCCTTCGGCGGCATCATCGCCTTCAACGTCGAGCTGGACGAAACCGCCGCGCAGGCCGTGGCCAGGCAGTTCGTCGAAGTGCTGATCGCCCCGTCGTTCAGCGCCGGCGCGCGTGCCGTGTTCGCGGCCAAGCAGAATGTGCGCCTGCTGGAGATCCCGTTGGGCCAGGGCATCAACCAGTATGACTTCAAGCGTGTCGGCGGCGGCCTGCTGGTGCAGAGCCCGGACGCCAGGAACGTGCAGCCGTCCGAGCTGCGCGTGGTGACGCGCCGCCACCCGAACCCGAAGGAAATGGACGACCTGATGTTCGCCTGGCGCGTGGCCAAGTTCGTCAAGTCCAATGCCATCGTGTTCTGCGGCGGCGGCATGACGCTGGGCGTGGGCGCGGGCCAGATGAGCCGCGTGGATTCGGCCCGCATCGCCAGCATCAAGGCGCAGAATGCCGGCCTGACGCTGGCCGGCTCGGCAGTGGCCTCGGACGCGTTCTTCCCGTTCCGTGACGGCCTGGACGTGGTGGTCGACGCGGGCGCGACCTGCGTGATCCAGCCGGGCGGCTCGATGCGCGACGACGAAGTGATCGCCGCCGCCGACGAACGCGGCATCGCCATGGTGGTGACCGGCACGCGCCACTTCCGCCACTAAGCACTGGCAGGCTTGCGGCCTTGCCTGGCAAGGCCGCCGG
>NZ_JBYTAH010000096.1:0-2746 GCF_058787975.1 Cupriavidus sp. FW305-26 | reverse complement strand
CCCCCCCCCCCCCCCCGGCTCCGAAGCGGTTTCGTTCTCCTGCAAGGGAAAGCGAAACCGCTTTTTGCCTTAGGTGCCGGTGCAAAAAGCAATACACTAGCGACGGCATCCATCCTACCCACCCAATGCGAATCCTAGGCATCGACCCCGGCCTGCGCACCACCGGCTTCGGCGTGATCGAGAAGCACGGCAACAAGCTTGCCTACGTGGCCTCGGGCACGATCAAGAGCGACGGCAATTCAACGTTGCCGGAACGGCTGAAGACGCTCTACGACGGCATCAGCGAAGTGTCGCGCACCTATGCACCCGACTGCGCGGCGATCGAGAAGGTCTTCGTCAACGTCAACCCGCAGTCCACGCTGCTGCTCGGCCAGGCCCGCGGCGCGGCGATCTGCGGGCTGGTGGGCTACGGCTTGCCGGTGTTCGAGTACACCGCGCTGCAGCTCAAGGTGGCGGTGGTCGGCTACGGCCGCGCCAACAAGGCGCAGGTGCAGGAAATGGTGACGCGGCTGCTGATGCTGCCCGGCCAGCCCGGCAGCGATGCGGCCGATGCGCTCGGCGTGGCGATCTGCCATGCCAACGGCAGCGATACCCTGGGCACGCTATCGGGCCTGGCGCCCGACCTGGTGCGCAAAGGCATGCGCGTGCGGCGCGGGCGGCTGGTCGGCTGAACACGCCAGCGGCTGGCGCTTGCTGTGCCCGCTTCCCCATCTCTTACAATCGGGCCTTGGTCTCACCACAGGAACGCTGCATGCCTAGTCAGTCCCGATTGAGCGCGCCGCGCCGGCGCCCCAGCCTCTTCCCTGTTCTTGCCTTCCGGCGTTGGCTGTTTCCGGCCGCCGCGGCCTGCGCCGCGCTGGTCGCGGGCTGCGCCACCGCGCCGCGCCCTAAGCCCGTGTCCGCGGCTCCGGTGCCGGCACCCGCCGCGAGCGCTGCGCCTGCGGCCGCCGCCACCCAGCCTCCCAAACCACTGGTGATCGCCCATCGCGGCGCCAGCGCGCTGCGCCCCGAACATACACTTGCCGCCTACGCCAAAGCCATCGAGGACGGCGCCGACGCCATCGAGCCCGACCTGGTCATGACACGCGACGGCGTGCTGGTAGCGCGCCACGAGAACGACATCACCGGCACCACCAACGTGGCCGAACTGCCGCAGTTCGCCGAGCGCAAGCGCACCAAGGTGATCGACGGCGAGCGCCTGAGCGGCTGGTTCACCGAAGACTTCACGCTGGCGGAGCTCAAGACGCTGCGCGCGCGTGAGCGCATCCCGCGCCTGCGCCCGGACAATGCGCGCCTGAACGACCAGTTCGAGGTGCCGACCTTCGACGAGATCGTGCGCCTGGCCGAGCAGGCCGCGCTGCGCACCGGCAAACCCATCGGCATCTACGCGGAGCTGAAGCACCCGAGCTACTTCCGCGGCATCGGGCTGCCGCTCGAGGACAAGCTGGTGGCCGCGCTGCGGGCACAACCCTACCTGCGCAACGCACCCGTGTTTATCCAATGCTTCGAGACCGGCAGCCTGCGCGCGCTGCGGCGCACGCTTGGCAGCGGGCAGCACAACGTGAAGCTGGTGCAGCTCATCGGCAACCCGCGCAAGGGCCCGGCCGACTGGAAGCTGGCGGGCGACGGCCGCACCTTCGGCGACATGCTGGGCGCGACCGGCCTGCGCGAGGTGGCAGCCTATGCCGACGGCATCGGCCCCGAGAAGAGCAGCGTGGTGCCGCGCGATGCGCAGGGCGCGCTGGCTGCGCCGACGCCGGTGGTGCGCCAGGCGCATGCTGCCGGGCTGTTCGTCCATCCCTACACCTTCCGTCCGGAAAACAGCTTCCTGCCCAAGGCGCTCCAGACCGGCGGCGACGACGCCACGCGCAGCCCGTCCGGCATGGAGCGGGAAGTGCAGGCCTTTATCGCGGCCGGCATCGATGGCTTCTTCACCGACGACCCGGCGCTGGGCCGGCGCGCGGTGGATACGCCGGCGCGCTGACCCCGGCAGGGCGGCCGCTGGGCTACACTTGCGGCCGCCTGGTCCCTGACCCCCACCTTCCATTCCCTCCTCCGCACCATGATCGGACGCATCGCCGGCACCCTTATCGAGAAGAATCCCCCGCACCTGCTGGTCGACTGCCACGGCGTCGGCTACGAGGTGGACGTGCCGATGAGCACCTTCTACAACCTGCCCGCGGTGGGCCAGCCGGTGACACTGCTGACGCAGCTGATCGTGCGCGAGGACGCGCACCTGCTGTACGGCTTCGGCACCGCATCGGAGCGCAACACCTTCCGCGAGCTGATCAAGATCACCGGCATCGGCGCGCGCATGGCGCTGGCGGTGCTGTCGGGCATGTCGGTGCCCGAGCTGGCGCAGGCCATCACGCTGCAGGAAGCCGGCCGCCTCACGCGCATTCCCGGCATCGGCAAGAAGACCGCGGAGCGGCTGCTGCTGGAGCTCAAGGGCAAGCTGGGCGCGGAGCTGGGCCACGTGCCGGGCACGCCGGCGGTGCCGGACAGCGCCGTCGACGTGCTCAATGCGCTGCTGGCGCTGGGCTACTCGGAAAAGGAAGCCGCCGCCGCGATCAAGCAGGTGCCGGCGGGGACCGGCGTGTCGGACGGCATCAAGCTGGCGCTCAAGGCATTGTCCAAGGCTTGAGACCTGCATAGGCGCGTAGAATGGCGGATTGTTGCCGCTGTCCGGGCCCCTGACCACCATGATCGAAACTGACAAGCTTGCCGCCCCCGCCCGCGTAATTGC
>NZ_JBYTAH010000095.1:0-23331 GCF_058787975.1 Cupriavidus sp. FW305-26 | reverse complement strand
TGGTTCACGCACAGGTTGGAATGCGCGCCGTACGACAGGCCGACCGACGCCGAGGCGCGGCTGATTTCTTCCATCGCAATCATGTGCGCCAGGTAGCCCATGTTGGCGCCGCCGTATTCCTCGGCCACGGTGATGCCCAGCACGCCCAGGTCGCCCATCTTCTTCCAGGCGTCCATCGGGAACTGGTCGGTGCGGTCGATCTCGCCGGCGCGCGGGGCCAGCTCGGCCTGGGCCCAGTCGCGCACGGAGTTGCGCAGCATCTCGATGTCTTCGCCCAGATCGAATTTCAGGCCTGGCAGTTCGGTCATGATGGTCTCCTGTTTGGAATCGGTATGTGTGTCGGGTTCCGGATGGATGGCCGGAGCCGTCAGTTCAGACGTGGCCCAGTGTCTTGACCACGCACAGCGTCATCAGCATGGTGGCCACCTGCTTGCGGCGGCTGTCCTGCTCGACATAGACATCGCCCTGTGCCACGATCAGCGTGCGCCCGGGCTTGAGGACCCGCCCCACCGCCACCAGGCGTTCGCCCTGGGCGGGAGACAGCAGGTTGATCTTGTACTCGGCGGTCAGGCCCGCCTCATCTTCGCCCACCATCGTCAGCGCGGCGTAGCCGCAGGCGCTGTCTGCCAGCGCACCCACCACGCCGCCGTGGAAGAAGCCGTGCTGCTGGGTCACGCCGTCGGACCACGGCATGGCCAGCTCGACCTCGCCGCGGTCCACCCGCCGCAGGGTCGCGCCAAAGGTGGTCATCAGCCCCTGGCGGGAAAAGCTGGTGGCGATAGCGTCGGCGCGCGCGGCGGACAGCGATCCTGGTTCAGCGGGTACGGCACTGGCGTTGGATGACGTCATGGCGGAGTTCCGGTGTGAGAACGTTGGGTCGCCGGCAGCAACAGGCTGCGCGCGCTGTCGGGGTATTCTATTGACGTTTACGTAAACGTCAATCCCATCCGGCACGGATGCCGGTGGAAGTGCCGCTTCAGGCGACCGAGGTCCGGGCCGGCGCATCGCCGTCTTCCGTGGCCGGTTGCTGCTTGCCGGTCTGCGCGGCCAGCAAAGCCCTGCACTGGCGCTCATGCTGGTCGATCTCGGCCAGTTGCGCCTGCAGGTCTTCCATCTGCCGCTCAAGCGTGCGCCGGTGCGCCGCGAGCGAGTGCAGGAAGCGCTCCAGCTGCGGGGCTGTGTCGCGTGGTGACTCGTAGAGGTCAAGGATCTCGCGGATCTCATTGAGAGTAAGCCCCAACCTCTTGCCGCGCAGTGTCAGCTTCAGCCGGGTCCGTTCACGGCCGTTGTAGACCCGCTTGCGCCCGCCCGGCCCTTCGCGCTCCGGCGACAGCAGACCCTGGTCCTCGTAGAAACGGATGGCCCGGGGCGTGATGTCGAATTCACGCGCAAGGTCGGTGATGGTGTAGGTGGCGGAAGCCGCCGCTGGCGTCGCTGACATAGCCTGCCCAAAGAAAGTGAACGGTCGTTCGTTGTGAAGTCAAGTTTTCGCTTAAGATGGAAACGAACCCGTATGATTGACGTTTACGTTAGCGTCAACCAGATCGGCTGGCAACCGGTGCTTGCACGCCCTGCTCAATGCTTGGCGTGCCGGCAGAACGAGAAAGCCCGCGCCCCCGCGCCAGGCTTCGACCACGAGACTCCTCATGAACGCACTCGAACACCAGCTCCAATACCCGTTCGGCGACACCATGCCCGAGCCCGGCTCCAAGCAGGAAGTCGCCCCCGGCGTCTACTGGCTGCGCATGCCGCTGCCGTTCGCGCTCGACCATATCAACCTGTGGCTGCTGCGCGACCGCCTGGACGGCCGCGACGGCTGGACCATCATCGACTGCGGCATCACCAACGACATCATCAAGGGCCACTGGGAAACCATCTTCGCCAATGAGCTGGAAGGACTGCCGGTGGTGCGCGTGCTGGTGACGCACAGCCACCCCGACCACGTCGGCCTGGCGCACTGGCTGTGCAAGCGCTTCGGCGTGCGGCTGTGGATGAGCCTGGGCGACTACATGAGCGCGCGCGTGATGGGCAGCGGCACCGGTGCCGGCTCCAGCGCGGGCGGCGACGCCGCCGCCGCGCACTTCGCGCTGCACGGCCTGACCGATGCCGACAGCCAGGAAAAGCTGCGCGCGCGCAAGACCTACTACCCGTCGCTGGTGCCGGAGCTGCCGGCGCAGTACCGCCGCATGATGGAGGGCGACACGGTGCGGATCGGCACCGATGCGGCGACCTCGGCCTGGCGCGTGATCACCGGCTTCGGCCATTCGCCCGAGCATGTGGCACTGTACAACACCGCCACCAATGTGCTGATCTCCGGCGACATGGTGCTGCCGCGCATCTCGACCAATGTCAGCGTGTTCGACATGGAGCCCGAAGGCAATTCGCTGCAGCTCTACCTGGATTCGCTCGGCAAGTACGAACCGCTGCCGCAGGACGTGCTGATCCTGCCCTCGCATGGCCGCCCCTTCCGCAACCTGCATACCCGCATCATGCAGCTGCGCGAGCACCATGCCGACCGCCTCGCCGAAACGCTCGAAGCCTGCGGCGAGAAGGCCTGCAGCGCGCACGACATCGTCAGCGTGATCTTCAAGCGCCAGTTCGACATCCACCAGATGACCTTCGCCATGGGCGAGTCGCTGGCCCACCTGCACTGCCTGTGGCACCGCGGCGAACTGGTGCGGGAAACCGGCGACGACGGCGTGATCCGCTTCCGCGCGGCCTGACTGGCCTAGTTGGCGGCCGCCAGTGCCGCCAGGTAGCGCACCCCGTCGATGGCGCGGCTGCCGTACCAGGACAGCATCTCGCCGTCGACCAGCAGCACCGGCTTGCCAAGCTGGCGCTCGAGCGCGTCGGCGTGGTCTTCGGTGAAGCGGTAGGGCTCGGTCGACAGCAGCACCAGGTCGAGCTCGCGCACCAGCGCGTCGCTCCAGCGGAAGGTGGGATAGCGATCGCCAGGCGCGTTGGGGCGGCTGCAGTCGCCGCCCGCGCAGGCCTGCAATGCGGCACTGCCCTCGGGCCAGGTGTGCCAGTTGGCCAATGCCAGCATGCGGCTGATATAGGTATCGCGCGACACCGTCATCCACGGGTCCTGCCAGATCGCATACAGCACGCGGCGAGCCGGCCACGCGCGCACGCGGATGGCATCGAGCTGCACCTGCAGCGCCGTGCACAGCGCCTCGGCCTCGGCGTGGCAGCCGAAGATCCCGCCCAGCAGCTGGTACAGCCCCAGGTTGTCTTCCGGCGCGCACGGATGGGTGACGATCACATTGGGCACGAATGCGCGGATTTCGTCCACGGTCTCGCGCCGGTTCTCATCGATATTGACCACCACGTGCGTGGGTGCCAGCTCGCGCAGCCGCGCCACGTTCACGTCCTTGGTGCCGCCGACCTTGGGCACCGCGCGCACGGCCGGTTCCGGGTGGATGCAGAAGCCGGTGCGTGCCACCATCTGCCGGGCCATCCCGAGCGCGAACAGCAACTCAGTCACCGACGGCACCAGCGACGCGATCCGCACCACCCCGCTGGCGGCGGCATGCTGCTGGCCGATGGCGTCGCGCCACATGGTCAGGGCTCCTGCGGCGGGTCGGCGCGCCGCGGCTTGCGCGGGGCGCCCGCGGCCAGCGCATCGTAGAGCCAGCGCGGCATCACGTGCAGCAGCGCCGCCACCACGCCCATCGGCCACGGAATCACGCGGAAGCGCCGTCCTGCCGCGATTACCCGCACGGCCTTGCGCGCGAACACGTCGGCATCGGTCAGGAACGGCATGCGGTACGGGTTGTGCGCGGTCATCGGCGTGCGGATATAGCCGGGCGCGATCGTGACCACGCGGATGCCGTGCGCGCGCTGCTCCAGCCGCAGGCTTTCCAGCAGCTTGATCACCGCCGACTTGGACGCGCTGTAGGCGCCCGCGCCCGGCAGCCCGCGCACGCCGGCGACACTGGCAATGCCCACCAGCGTGCCGCGGCGCCCGAAGTGGCCGGGCTCGCGCTCCTGCATCGCATGCATGAACGGCTGGAAGGTGGTCAGCACGCCGAACCAGTTGGTATCCATCACCTGGCGGAAGGCGTCGAGGTCCTCGCGCTCGCTGGCGACGGTGCCGACCGAGACCCCGGCATTGGCGATCACCACGTCCGGGCAGCCGAAATGGCCGAGGAAGTCTCCAGCGGCACGCGCCATGGCGTCGGCATCGCGCACATCGGCGCCGTAGACGCGCACCGCGCCCGGGTTGGGCAGCGTGGCGACAAACTCGCGCAGCGCGTCCTCGCGGCGCGCCACCAGCCCGAGGATGGCGCCTTGCGACGCGTATTCGCGCGCGAGAGCCTGGCCCAGGCCGCTGGAGGCGCCGGTGAGGAAGACTTTGAGGGGACGCATGAAGGCAGGGTTGCAGTCTGAAAAAAAACGGCTGGTACAGGATACCAGCCGTTTGGCTTGCTACTGGTGTTGGATAACCCTCGGCTTGCGAAGGTCGCCAGCAGATTACATCTTCTTCGCCTTAACCTGATCCACCAGGTAATCCATGGTCTGGATCGCGCCCTGCTTGTTGCCGGCAATCGACGGCGAGGTCACGTACTTGCCCTGCACCACCACGGTCGGCACGCCGTCGATCTTGTAGGCGTCGGCGATCTTGTTGGCGCGCTGCGAGTTGGTGGTCACCGTGAACGAGTTGTAGGCATCCAGGAAGGCCTTGCGGTCCACGCCGTTCTTGGCCATGAAGTCGGCGATCTCGTTGGGGTCCGTCATGCGCTTGCGGTCCACGTGGATGGCGTTGAAGACCTTGTTGTGCATGGCGTCGAGCTTGCCGATGGCTTCCAGCGCATAGAAGATCTTGGTGTGCGGCAGCAGGTCGTCACGGAACGCGACCGGCACGCGCTTGAAGACCACGTTGCCGCCCTGCTTCCTGACCCAGGCTTCCAGGTCCGGCTCGAAATCGTAGCAGTGCGGGCAGCCGTACCAGAAGAACTCGGTCACCTCAATCTTGCCCGCGGCGACCGGTTGGGCCGCCTTCAGGACCTGGTATTCCTTGCCCTCGGCGGGCGCCGCCCGGGACGGGGCGGACATCAGCAGGCCGCCCACGGCGGCGAACATGGCGAACAGTGCGGCGAGTTTTTTCATCTTGGTGCGGCCTTGCGGTTGGACGATGAGCGTATGACAGCGGCGGCGGCGTCCGGTTCAGCGAAACGCCGGCTGCTTCTGGTGACAACGTGTTGCGGCGGTTACCGGCGATTACTGCCAGTGCCGCCGGACACGACCGGAATAACGCCTGACCCTGCGGTCCGGCTTACTGCTTGGTGAAGCGGATCACCGAGGCCTCGAAGCCGGACGACTGCAGCCGGTCGCGTGCCTTGTTCATGTCTTCGATGCGGTTGAACGGCCCCAGGCGCACCCGGTACATCTTGACGCCGTTGACATCGCGCTCGGTGATCCGGGCTTCGAAGCCCTGCATCGCCAGGTTGGCCTTCTGGCGGTCGGCGTCGTCCGACGAGCGGAACGCGCCCACCTGCAGCAGGTAGCCCACCTTGTTGGCATCGGCCTGGGCGATCTCGGCGATCGGGTCGGCCACCGGCTTCTCGGCCGGCTTGCTGGCGACAGGCTTGTCAGCCGGCTTCTCCACGGGCTTTTCCACCGGCTTCTCGGCCGGACGGGCGACGGCCACCGGGGGTTGCTGGCCGTTCTGGCCATGCTGGCCGTTCTGCTTCGGTTCCGGCTCGGGCGCCTGGCCTACCGGCTTGGCCGGGGTCTTGCTCCACAGCGGCTTGTTGGGGTCGCTCGGGCCCTCGTCGGCGCGCTGGGCCGGCGGCGGCAGCTGGCTGGTGACATTGCCCGGCTCGCTCGGGCGCGGGGCATTCTTCTGCTGGAACGGGGTCGGCGACTTGGTGATGTACAGGGCGACCACCACGGCGATGGCCAGCCCGACGATCAGCCCGAGCACCAGGCCCAGGAACGTACCGCCGCGTTGCTGGTTGCGGCGGACATGGCGCGACTCGCGCTTGCGTTGCTGTTGCATGAAGTCCTCTTCGGTGATGCCGGGATTATAGGGCCAGCGCCGCCAACGGCAGCACTGGCATCGTCCTCGGGGCCGGACAGCCCCGTACCCCCGCGCGGGGGGCGCCGGACGCCTGCTTACATCCGGCGCGGGGCGGACACGCCGATCACCGCCAGGCCATTGCGCAGCACCTGGCGCGTGGCCGCCAGCAGCGCCAGCCGGGCGCGCTTGACGGCCTCGTCGTCAACCAGCACGCGGTCGGCGTTGTAGAAGGCGTGGAAGTCGCCGGCCAGGTCGCGCAGGTAGAAGGCGACCGCATGCGGCGCCAGCTCGGCGGCGGCGCCCGACAGCATATCCGGGAACTCGGCCAGACGGCGGCCCAGCGCCTGCGCCTGGGCGCTGGCTTCGGGTCCGGTCACGGCTGACAGGTCGGCGCCGGCCAGCTCGGCCAGGCGGGCTTCCCAGTCCGCGCCGCCCCACGACTCGAAGATCGAGCAGATGCGGGCGTGGGCGTACTGCACGTAGTACACCGGGTTCTCGTCGTTCTGCTTGAGCGCCAGGTCGACATCGAAAACGAACTCGGTATCGGCCTTGCGCGACAGCAGGAAGAAGCGCACCGCGTCGCGGCCGCGGGTGAAGTGCTGCGGCCAGTCGGCCACGCCGGTATCCAGGCAGCCGCGGATGGTCTCGTCGCCGCCGTTGGACCATTCGATCAGGTCGCGCACGGTGACATAGGAGCCGGCGCGCTTGGAGATCTTGACCTCCTCGCCGTTCTTCATCACGGTGACCATCTTGTGCAGCACGTAGTCGGGATAGCCCTGCGGGATGCCCATGTCCAGGCCTTGCAGGCCGGCGCGCACGCGCGCGATGGTGCCGTGGTGGTCGCTGCCCTGCACGTTGATGACCTTGGTGAAGCCGCGCTCCCACTTGGTGGTGTGGTAGGCGACGTCCGGCACGAAGTACGTATAGGTGCCGTCGCTCTTCTTCATCACGCGGTCCTTGTCGTCGCCGTCGTCGGTGGTGCGCAGCCACAGCGCGCCCTCGCTCTCGTAGGTCTTGCCCTTGCCGACCAGCGACTGCACCGCGGCTTCGACACGGCCATCGCTGTACAGCGACGACTCCAGGTAATAGCGGTCGAACTTGACGCCGAAGGCCTGCAGGTCGATGTCCTGCTCGTTGCGCAGGTAGGTGACGGCAAACTTGCGGATCGAGTCGATGTCCTCGACGTTGCCCGACGCGGTCACGGGCTCGCCGTCAGAAGCGCTGACGGTCTTGCCGGCCAGGAAGTCGGCGGCGATGTCGGCGATGTAGTCGCCGTTGTAGGCGGCCTCGGGCCAGCTGGCGTCGCCGGGCTTGAGGCCGCGCGCGCGCGCCTGCACCGACAGCGCCAGGGTCTGGATCTGCACGCCGGCGTCGTTGTAGTAGAACTCGCGGTGCACGTGCCAGCCCTGCCACGACAGCAGGTTGGCCAGCGCGTCGCCCAGTGCCGCCTGGCGGCCATGGCCGACGTGCAGCGGGCCGGTCGGGTTGGCCGAGACGAACTCCACCAGCACCTGGCCGTGCACGCCGCGCTTGCGCGCGCCGTAGTGGTCGCCCTCGGCCAGCACCGCGCGCAGCACGTCGGCCTTGGCGGCCGGGGTCAGGCGCAGGTTGATGAAGCCGGGGCCGGCAATCTCCATGGCCTGGACCAGGCCCTGCGCGCGCGTGTCGGCCTGCACGGCATCGACGATGCGCTGGGCCAGCTCGCGCGGATTGCTCTTGAGCGCGCGCGCGACCTGCATGGCGACGTTGCAGGCAAGGTCGCCGTGGGCGGCCACCTTGGGCCGCTCGAAGGTGACGGCGGGCAGGGTGGCATCGGCCGGGGCGAGCGCGCGCACCGCATCAGTGAACGCGGCGGCAAGATTGGAGGTCTGAACAGGCAGCATGGATGTCGGAAGCCCTGTGGGCAAGGTATTCAGGCACCGCCTTGGGCGGCGCCGTCGCCCGGAAGGCGGCAAGTGACGGCAAAGGAACAGTGAGCGCCGCGCCGCGCCGCGTGACAGGCATTGGAATCGGGAACGCCGAATTTTATCAGGTGCTATGCTGACATCATGCGCGAGGATGGCCCCGGGCCACAATCCGGGCCCAAAATCAGCGAGACTTCCCGCCCGCGGGAACGCCCCCCGCCTCTCCGTGAAAGGAAAACACATCATGCTGATCACCTTCAAATCCCACGCCGCGCAGGACCTGATCATGATGAAGGATCTGGCGATGACGCTGCTGGGCATCATCGGCAAGCGCCTCGGGGAACGAGGGGTGATCACCGTGGAAGAGCTTCCAACCGCGATCCACAAGCTGGAAGCCGCGGTCGCCGATGCCAAGGCCCATCCCGCCAGCTCGGCCGTCGAAGCGGACACCGGCAACGACGAAGACGAGGAAGAACCGCTGCACCTGGGCCAGCGCGCCTACCCGTTCCTGGACATGCTGCGTGCCTCCCAGCGTGAGGGGGCCAATGTGATGTGGGGGGTGTGACGGGAACAGACACCCGCTTGCGTGCGGCACGATCGCCGCGCGCCTAAAAAAGCGCCCGGCACCGCAGTGGGCTGCCGGGCTTCCGGACGAGGATTCCGGAAAGGGGGATTCCCTTGCAGGACCCGCCCGGCGTGCCGGACGGGTCCCGGTATCGGTCTGGTGGCTGGGGGGCGGGCCTAATCCTCCTCTGAATGGCGCCGGCCATTGGCCAGCAGCAGCCCGATCAGCGCCCCCACGGCCGCCGCGATCGCCACCGCCTTCAGCGGCGACTCGGCCACGCGGTGCTGGGCGTGTTCTACCGCACCATCCATGCGCTCGCGGGCGCGCATCATGCCGTCGGTGGTCTGGGCGCGCAGCCGATGGGCCATGTCGGTGGCCCGCTCGCGCAGGCGCTGCCCGGCGCGCATGCTCTCGGCAGAGCCCTCGCGCGCCAGCACTTCGATGGTGTGCTCCAGCTGGGCGATCAGCGCCTTGACCTCGCCGGATACCGGCGCTGCCGCATCGCGCGTGTCGCGCGCGGCATGCCTGATATGGCGGATGGCACTGTCGGCACTGTCGGACAGGTGGTTCAGTTCCTTCCTGACTTTCGGGTTCTGCGTCAGCATACGGTCTCCTCAGTTTCGGTCGGCGGTGGGGAAAGACGGCTCGCGGCCGGTGTCATCGCCCCCTGCGGACCAGGCCCATCACCGCGGCGACCAGCGCCACGACCAGGAAGATGAAGAACAGGATCTTGGCGATTTCCACGGCGCCGGCGGCAATTCCGCCGAAGCCGAAGATCGCGGCGATCAGGGCGATGACGAAAAATACGAGTGCATATTGCAGCATGGCTAGGCTCCCGAAGCAATCGGACCACGCCAGGCGCACTGGCTGGGCCCATGTGAGGGCTTGCGCCAAGGGGTGCAAGCTCATAGCCTCATCGTAGAAAGCCAGCCCGCGCACCAATACTGACAGCGAGCCGATTCCGCTGTCAGCCGAGTCCTACACGCACCCGGACGACGCCCGCGCGGGCCCGGCTTCAAGGTTGACCCATGGCGATCGATGTGATTCCATGGGCGCTCCCTGGCGCTGCGGCGGGCGAGCGGCGCGCCTTCACTAAACAGGAATTGCCCATGTTCAAGCAGTCCTTTCTCCCCCACACGCTGCTGCTGGCGGGCGGCATCCTGCTGACGCTGGCGGTGCTGGTGGCGTCGGAAACCGGCAATATCCGCCTGCGCGAAAGCTATACCGACGTGATCCGCTCGCAGCGCGTGCAGACCGAGCTGGCCGCGCTCAACGGCGAGCTGGTCAATGCCGAGGCCGGCCAGCGCGGCTTCCTGCTGACCGGCAAGGAAAGCTACCTTGAGCCGTACTACAAGGCCCTGCCGCGCATCGCCGAACTGATGGCGCAGATCCGCGCCGGCTATGCCAACGATCCCGAAGGCCTGAAGCAGTTCAGCGACACCTCCAAGCTGATCAACAGCAAGCTCAACGAGATGGCGCTGACGCTGGTTTACGGCAAGCGCGACCTGGAAGTGGCGCTGGACCTGATCCGCACCGACTACGGCAAAGAGACCATGGACAATGCGCGCCGCGGCCTGGACCAGCTGCAGGCGCGCGAGGCCGGCGCGGTCTCGCACCGGCTGGAAGGCGCCGAGAACGACGTGCAGCTGTCGCGCTACGGCATCGGCCTGCTTACCGCCATCAACATCACCCTGATGATGGCGGTGGGCGTGGGCCACGCCAAGCGCCTGTCGATGGCTGAGGCGGTGCGCACCCAGCTGGAAGAGGAAGGCGTGCGGCTGGACCGCAAGGTGCGCGCACGCACGCGCCAGCTGTCGGCACTGGCCGCCCACCTGCAGCGCGTGACCGAGGACGAGAAGACACGCCTGGCGCGCGAGCTGCACGATGAACTGGGCGCCATCCTGACCGCGATCAAGCTGGATCTGCACTGGGTGCGCCGCAAGGTGCAGGAGGACCATCCGGTGGCGGCCGAGCGGCTGACGCGCGTGATGCTGCACGTGGACCAGGGCATCCAGATCAAGCGCCGCCTGATCGAAGACCTGCGCCCCACGGTGCTGCTGAACCTGGGCCTGCGCGCGGCGGTCTGCCAGCTGGTCGAGGAAGTGGGCGCGCGCAATGACTGGGAGACCGATGTCAGCGTGCCCGAGGACCTGCCTCCACTGCGCGACGAGGCCGCGATCGCGCTATACCGGATCGTGCAGGAATCGCTGACCAATGCCAGCAAGTACTCTGAAGCCAGGCACATCGATGTCAGCCTGGCCTGCCAGGACAACCTGCTGACGCTGACCGTGCGCGACGACGGCAAGGGCCTGCCGGCGGACTTCGACGCCGGCAGCACCGCCGGCCACCACGGGCTGCTGGGCATGGAGCAGCGCGTTACCGCGCTGGGCGGCAGCATGCAGATCGATTCCTCGACGCAGGCGGGCGTGCGCATCCGCATCGAGGTGCCGCTGACGGAAGCGGTGCTGGCACCGGCGGAGGCGCCGGAAAATCAGGAGCCGGCGCGCGCCTGACGCGCACCGGCAGGCAGGGAATGATGAGGGAACGAGGGGCTGGCCCGGCTCAGGGCGCCGGCGCCGCGTGCTCCTCGATCACGCGGAACACCTGCTCGAGCTCGAGCGACTTGTCGAAGAAGTAGTCCGCGCCGGCCTCGGCGCACTGGCGGCGGTACATGCTGACCTGGGCGTGGTTGGTGTAGACGATGCGCACCGCGCCGGTGCCGATGCGCTGCATCGCGCGCAGCACATTGATGCCGTTGCCCTGGCGCAGCTGCAGGTCCACGATGACCACATCGTACTTGCCGGCGGCGAGCAGCCGCAGGGCCATGGCTTCGGTATCGGCCCAGTCCACGTTCTCGATGAACGGGAAATCCTTCAGGTATTCGAGCAGCATGCCTCGCAGGACCGCCGAGTCTTCAATCAGCAGTATGCTCAGCGCCCGGTAGGAAGTGTTCGAAGCCTGCTCCGACATGTTATGTATTGCTGGTCCTCGTCCGGTGCGGCCCATCGTGGGCTGTTATTCGACCAGGCCGTTCTTGATGGCGTAATAGGTCAGGTCAGCGTTGGTCTTCATGCCCATTTTCTCGAGAATGCGCGAACGATAGGTACTGACGGTCTTGACGCTGAGAAACAGTTCGTCGGCAATCACCGACACCGACTGCCCCCGCGACAGCTTGCAGAAGATCTGGAACTCGCGCTCCGACAGCATCTGGTGCACCGGCTGCTCGGTCGGCTTGTCGAGCCCGCCGATCAGCAGGTCGGCCACGGTGGCGCTCACGTAGCGGCGGCCCTGGGCCACCGTGCGGATGGCCTTGACCAGGTCGTCCGGGGCGCTTTCCTTGGTCAGGTAGCCAGAAGCGCCGGCACGGATCAGGTTGATCGCGTACTGGTCTTCCGGGTAGGTCGACAGGATCAGGACCGGCAATTCGGGCTTGCGCTGACGGATCAGCTTGAGCACGTCGATGCCGTTGCGGTCGGGCATCGAGATGTCCAGGACCAGCACGTCGAACTCGGCATCGCGCAACTGCGCCATGACCTGGTCGCCGCTTCCGGCCTCGCCTGTCACCTGGATGTCGGGCTCTTCGGAAAGGAACTGGCGCAGCCCGGCACGCACAATCTCGTGATCGTCAGCGATCAGGATGCGGATCATGTGGGCTCCACTGGGTTGAACAGACCGGCACATGCCCGGTGCAGTCGGGTGCAGGCGGAACCGCCTGCGTTGATGTCATTGTAGTGCCGGGCGCGGGCGCGGGCTGTCGGTGTCAGGCTGACATTAGGCGGGGCCAGCGCCCACTAGGCACACTGATCGCGCACAAACGCAAAGCGGGACGGATGCGATCCGTCCCGCTTTGCTGCGGCGCGTCAGGGCTGAAACACCCTGGAGGGCCCTGGCGCCGCCGGCGCCGGTAAAAGGCCGGGCTAGTAGCTGGTTGCCAGTGACTGTGGACTAGCGCGCCAGGTTACTGCGCCTTGGCACCCGCTGCGGCACCGGCGCTCACATCCACGCTCGCGTCGGCCTTCGACTTCTTGCCCGACTTGGTGGCGTGCTTGCCGTGCTTGGCCTTGGTGCCGGCGTCTGCCGCGGCGCCGCCGGTGGCGTCGGCAGCAGTGCCGACACTCTTGTCGACCGCAGCGCCGGCGGTCGACAGACCCTTGTCAGCCGCCGAACCTGCTGCCGACAGGCCCTTGCTGGTCGCCGCGCCCGCAGTCGACAGACCCTTTTCGGCTGCGCCTGCGGCACCCGTGGCAGCGCTGCCGGCAGTGTTCAGGCCGCCCTGCGCTGCAGCGGCGGGAGAGGGTGTGGTCACCGATGCGCCGACATCGGCCTTCGTGCCAACGGAAACGCCGGTGCCTTGGGCCATGGCCAGCGAGGAAGCGGCAGCGATCGACAGAGCGGAGAGGGAGAGCAGCAGTTTCTTCATGGACAGACTCCTTTCAGGATGCCCCGCGGCGAAACATTCGCCGCGGTGATCACGCTGGTGATTGCGTGTATCGAGCCCTCAGTCTAGGGAGCCGGACTGCTCCGGTCTGTGAGGAGTTGAAAGGCTCTGTAAGGAGTTGTGAGGCGCCTGGCACGCCGCTCCGGCACGGCTTTGCCGGCCGCCTGCGGCGGTTTTCCCTGTTGCATCAACGGGCTGGCGGCGGGGCGATGCAGCCGCCCCTGCCGCCCTGCCGTCGCACCCGGTTACAGGTTGGGCGCCAGCGCGCGCTCCAGCGTGGCGCGGTCCTCGTGGCGGCGCGCCGCCATGTCGTCGAGCTGGTCCTGGCCGATCTTGCCGATGGAGAAGTAGGTCGACTGCGGATGCGCCAGGTAGAAGCCGCTCACCGATGCGGCCGGCGTCATCGCCAGCGACTCGGTGATGCCCATGCCGATCTCGGCCGCGTCGAGGAACTCGAACATCGGGCCCTTGACGGTGTGCTCCGGGCACGCCGGGTAGCCAGGCGCCGGGCGGATGCCGCGGTACGACTCGGCGATCAGCTGCTCGTTGCTGAGCTGCTCGCCGGCGTCATAACCCCACAAGTCCTTGCGCACGCGTTCGTGCAGGCACTCGGCAAAGCCTTCGGCGAAGCGGTCGGCCAGTGCCTTGAGCATGATCGCGCTGTAGTCGTCATGGTCGGCTTCGAACTGGGCTTCCTTCTTCTCCACGCCCAGGCCCGCGGTGACCGCGAACAGGCCGACGTAGTCGGCGATGCCGCTGTCCTTGGGCGCGACAAAATCCGCCAGGCAACGGTTGGGGCGGCGCACGCCATCGACCACCGGGCGCTCGCTCTGCTGGCGCAGGTTGTGCCAGGTCAGCGCGACCTTGCTGCGGGTCTCGTCGGTGTAGATCTCGATATCGTCGTCGTTGACGGTGTTGGCCGGCAGCAGCGCGATCACGCCGTTGGCGGTCAGCCAGCGTCCCTGGATCAGGCGCGACAGCATGGCCTTGCCGTCCGAGAACACCTTGCGTGCCGACTCGCCGACGATCTCGTCGTTGAGGATGTCGGGGAATTTGCCGGCCAGGTCCCAGGTCTGGAAGAACGGGCCCCAGTCGATGTAGTTGGCCAGTTCCGCCAGGTCGTAGTTGCGGAACACGCGCCGGCCGATGAACTTGGGCTTCGGCGGCACGTAGCTGCTCCAGTCGATCGGGGTCTTGTTGGCGCGCGCCTGCGCCAGTGTCACCATCGGCGTGGCCTTCTTGTTGGCGTGCTGGGTGCGGATGCGGTCGTAGTCGGTCTTCAGCTCGTCCAGGTACTTGGCCGCGCCTTCATCCGACAGCAGGCTCGAGGCCACGCTCACCGAGCGCGAGGCGTCCGGCACGTACACCACCGGGCCTTCGTAATTGGGCGCGATCTTGACCGCGGTATGCACGCGCGACGTAGTGGCGCCGCCGATCAGCAGCGGGATCTTCTTCACGCGGAAGTAGTCGTCGCGCTGCATTTCCGAGGCCACGTAGGCCATCTCTTCGAGCGACGGCGTGATCAGGCCCGACAGCCCGACGATGTCCGCGCCCTCGACCTTGGCGCGGGCCAGGATCTCGTTGCACGGGACCATCACACCCATGTTGACCACTTCGAAGTTATTGCACTGGAGCACCACCGACACGATGTTCTTGCCGATGTCGTGCACGTCGCCCTTCACCGTCGCGATCACGATCTTGCCGCGCGCCTTGACGTCGCCGCCGGCCTCGGCCAGCAGGCGCTTCTCTTCCTCGATGTAGGGCAGCAGGTGCGCCACCGCCTGCTTCATCACGCGCGCGCTCTTGACCACCTGCGGCAGGAACATCTTGCCCGCGCCGAACAGGTCGCCGACGATGTTCATGCCGTCCATCAGCGGGCCTTCGATCACCTCGATCGGGCGGCCGCCGCGCGCCTCGACCTGCTGGCGGACCTCTTCGGTGTCTTCGACGATGAAGGTGGTGATGCCATGCACCAGTGCATGCGCCAGGCGCTCGCCCACCGGCACCGGCTGCTCGGGCGTGCCGCGCCAGGCCAGGTTCTCTTCCTTCTTCGCGCCGCCGCCCTTGAAGCGGTCCGCGATCTCCAGCAGGCGGTCGGTGGAATCTTCGCGGCGGTTCAGGACCACGTCTTCCACGCGCTCGCGCAGCTCGGGATCGAGCTGGTCATACACGCCGAGCTGGCCGGCGTTGACGATGCCCATGTCCATGCCCGCGCCGATGGCGTGGTACAGGAACACGGTGTGGATCGCCTCGCGCACCGTGTCGTTGCCGCGGAACGAGAACGACACGTTGGACACGCCGCCGCTGACCTTGGCGTACGGCAGGTTCTGCTTGATCCAGCGCGTGGCCTCGATGAAGTCCACCGCGTAGTTGTTGTGCTCCTCGATGCCGGTCGCGACCGCGAAGATGTTCGGGTCGAAGATGATGTCTTCCGGCGGGAAGCCAACGTCATTGACCAGGATGTCGTAGCTGCGCTTGCAGATCTCGGTCTTGCGCTCGAAGGTGTCGGCCTGGCCTTTCTCGTCGAAGGCCATCACCACCGAGGCGGCGCCATAGCGGCGGATCAGCGCGGCGTGGTGGCGGAACTGTTCCTCGCCCTCCTTGAGCGAGATCGAGTTGACCACGGGCTTGCCCTGCACGCACTGCAGGCCGGCCTCGATTACTTCCCACTTGGACGAGTCGATCATGATCGGCACGCGTGCAATGTCCGGCTCCGAGGCGATCAGGTTCAGGAAGCGAACCATGGCGGCCTTCGAGTCCAGCATGGCCTCGTCCATGTTGATGTCGATGATCTGCGCGCCATTCTCGACCTGCTGGCGGGCCACCGCCAGCGCCTCGTCGAACTGGCCGTTCAGGATCATGCGCGCGAAGGCCTTGGAGCCGGTCACGTTGGTGCGCTCGCCGACGTTGACGAACAACGTGTCGTCGTCGATGGTGAAGGGCTCGAGGCCGGACAGGCGCATCGGGCGCGGGGGCAGTTGCTTGTCGGTCATGTTGTCGGGCTCCGGGCTCAGGCAGCGTCGCGGTACTGGCCGGGCCAGGTGCGGGGGGTCTTGTTGGCCACGCGCTGGGCGATCGCGGCAATATGCTCGGGCGTGGTGCCGCAGCAGCCGCCCACCAGGTTCACCAGCCCGGAGGCGGCGAACTCTTCCACCAGCGACGAGGTGACCTCGGGCGTTTCGTCAAAGCCCGTGTCGCTCATCGGGTTCGGCAAACCCGCGTTCGGGTAGCACGACACCGCCGCGTCGCAGATCTTGGCCAGCTCGGCGATATACGGGCGCATCAGCGTGGCGCCCAGCGCGCAGTTCAGCCCGAACGTGATCGGGCGGGCGTGGCGCAGGCTGTTCCAGAACGCTTCCACGGTCTGGCCCGACAGGATCCGGCCCGAAGCATCGGTCACCGTGCCGGAGATCATCACCGGCAGGCGCTCGCCGGTGTCCTCGAACAGCTGGTCGATGGCGAACAGCGCCGCCTTGGCGTTAAGCGTGTCGAAGATGGTCTCGACCAGGAACACGTCGGCGCCGCCTTCCAGCAGGCCCTTGCCCTGTTCGTAGTAGGAATCGCGCAGCTCTTCGAAGGTCACGTTGCGCGCGCCCGGGTCGTTCACGTCGGGCGAGATGCTGGCGGTCTTGGGCGTCGGGCCGAAGGCGCCGGCGACAAAGCGCGGCTTCTCCGGCGTGCTGTACTTGTCGCAGGCGGCGCGCGCCAGGCGCGCGGCCTCGACGTTCATCTCGTACGCCAGGTCCGCCATCTTGTAGTCTTCCTGCGCCACGCCGGTGGCACCGAAGGTATTGGTCTCGATCAGGTCGGCGCCGGCGGCCAGGTACTGCTCATGGATCTCGCTGATGACCTGCGGGCGCGTCAGCAGCAGCAGCTCGTTGTTGCCCTTGACGTCCACCTTGTGTTCCGCGAAGCGCGCGCCGCGGTAGTCCGCCTCGGTCAGCTTGTAGCGCTGGATCATGGTGCCCATGGCGCCATCCAGGATCAGAATGCGTTCTTGCAGCAGCCGGGGCAACTCGGCAGCCCGGGTGTAGGGGCGCGGCGCGGCCGCGGTGGATTCAGGGGCACTCATGGCGGGGACTCTGGAAAGGCGGGCCTGCGGCGTATCCATGGCTGGATCGGCGCCGGGCCGCTGCTGTGGCCTATGCTGGCCAAAGAGGGACGATTTTATCAGGTGTATCAAGGCCTTGCGGCTGCCCGCGATGACCCACGGTTGCCTGTCCGGCCCGCTGGCGCCTACACTGAGAGACGTAACCGTCACCGCCCCGGGGTCGCTTCGCGCTGCCCCCTTCCCTGCCCGCCATGCAACATCTCTCCCCCGCCGACGCCCAGGACCTGCTGGCGCAATCGCCCGAGACGCTCTTTATCGACTGCCGCAGCGAGATGGAATACCTGTTCGTCGGTCATCCGAAGGGCGCGCACAACGTACCCTGGAACGATGGCCCGGACTGGGAGGTCAACCCGCATTTCGTGCAGATGGTGAAGAAACTGGCGGGCCAGGCATCGGCGCGGCCGGTGCTGCTGATCTGCCGCAGCGGCAACCGCTCGTCGGCGGCGGCGCGGGCACTGGAGGGCGCGGGCTTCTCCAACGTCCAGTTCGTGCTGCACGGCTTCGAGGGCGACCTCGATGCGCAGCGCCACCGCAATACGGTCAACGGCTGGCGCCATGACGGGCTGCCGTGGGAACAGTACTGAGCGCGGCCCGCAGCGCCCGCCACCAACAAAAAAGCCCGCCGAAGCGGGCGTGATCGTTCCAGGCAAAGCCGCTCAGTGCATCACCAGCGGGTGCATCATGACGTTGTCGAACTTGCCGAGAAAATCGTCGACTTCCTCCACGGATGGCTCGCTTTCAATCAGGCGTTTGACATCGGCGCGGAAGCTCTCGGCCAGATGGCCGCCGAGGAAGATTTCGCGCTTCAGGTTCTTGTCGACGATTTCATAGCCACCAAACTCAAGCGGCGCCTGATCGACATCCGCACCAAACTCCACGATGCAGTAGTTGTCGCTGTTGTAGATCATTTGCATGGCACACCTCCTGGGCGTCATGGATGGGCGGCATGCCCTTGTGGTTCTTGCCTCAGTTGATGCCTTGAGGGGGCGCCGCGGCTTTACCTCCAAACTTGGGGTGACCGGCGGGAAATCAAGTTATTGGTGCGGGTCACCTCGTTGCCACGATTTTCTGCCTTACATGAATTGGGCATCGGCCAATGCAACAAGTTTCTTGAGCCTTCCACATCAGTGTGTTGCTTGTCACGGAACGTCGCACTGCCCCCCGCATGCGGCATTCCCGAGAAAGGCGTCCAGCGCGGCGTGGAAGCGCTCGGGCTGCTCCACGTGCACCAGGTGCGCCGCTTGCGGCACGACCTCGAGCCTGGCTCCGGGAATCGCCGCGGCGATGCTCTGCGCCATCGCCACGGTTGCGCCCTGGTCCTGCTCGCCCGCTACTACCAGCGTAGGACAATGAATGCGGGAAAGCGCGCCGGCAAGGTCAAAAGCCATGATTGCCCCGGCCACACCCACGTATCCACGTACCGGCGTGGCCACCAGACTGTCGCGAATGCGCGACACCTGGTCGCGATGCGCCTCATGGAAGGCCGGCGTCAGCCAGCGCCCGAGGGTGGCATCGGCCATCCCGGCCATGCCATGGGCCTCGGCCTGGCCGATGCGGTTGTGCCACATCGGGTGCGCCTCCATCGGGGTCTGGCTGTTGGTGGCCACCAGCGCCAGCGACAACAGCCGCTCGGGATGGCGCAGCCCCATGGTCTGCCCGATCATGCCGCCCACGGAAATCCCGCAGAAATGCGCCTGGGGGATCTGCAGCGCGTCCATCACCGCGACCACGTCGTCGGCCAGCCGCGTCATGGTGTAGGGCCCGAGCGGGGCGTCGCTGGCGCCGTGGCCGCGCATGTCAGGGCGCACCACGCGATAGCGGCCCGCCAGGTGCTGCGCAGTGGCGTCCCACAGCGTGTGGTCGGCAGCCAGGGCGTGGGCCAGTATCACCCAGGGCCCGTCCGCCCCGTCCACGCGCACGTGCAGGTCGGCGCCTTCGGCGTGGATGCGGTGGGTTTCGGCTGGTGGCGTGGCAACGGTCATGGCTGGGCTCCTTTCGGTTGGATAATGCGTCGGGAGGCGCGCGCCGCGGTCCTACTACCCTTCCCTGCCGCGGTACACGAGGTCGATCTGGGTGCCGTCGGGCTCGGTCTGGCGCAGGCGCACCGGCATCCAGCCGAGCGACTGCGCCAGCCACAGTTCGACGCGGCGCCGGTCATTGGCACGGCGCTGCAGCCTCACAAAGTGCTTTGCTCGTATCACGCCGTTGCCGGTGTCGATCTCGTCCTCTCCAACATACTGCACTTGCATGGGTTCCACATCCCGCGTGTCGGCCACGAGGAACGCTTCCGTCACTCCGGGGGTGGCATATCGCTGGGGATTGCCGCGCACCAGCCCCACCAGCTGCAGGAATACGCTGAAGCGGTCCTGCGCGCCGGGCGGGAACGGCGCCTGCGTGCCCGAGGCAAATACCGCGGTGCCGGCCGCGGCATCGAACCGCGAGGTCTCGGTCTTGTTGCGGCGGCGCTCTTCGTAGCGTTCCGGCAACAGTCCCTGCACCGCCATCGCGCCGCCGCTCTGGAAGGCAAAGCGGAACCACAGCACGCGGGTTTCGACCGCCAGCCGGTAGCGGCTGCCGTCCTGCTCCCAGCGGATCAGGCCGTCGGGGTTCTGCACGCCGTTGACGAAGCTGGCGTAGTGCATCGTCGCCGACGGCGGCGGGTCGTAGCGCACGCCATCGACGCCGCCCTGCGGCCCGCCGGACGGCGCGGCAGCGGCGGCAGGCCTGGCCGCGCTGCCCTCGCCGCCACTGCCCGACGCCATCTCGGTCGCGCCCTGCGGGCTGGTGGCGAGCGGGGGAGCGGGGGCTTCCTGCGGCGCGGGTTCCGGGGCCGGCGCGGCCGCCCTGGGCTGCGGGCGCGGGCGCGGCACCGGCCGCGGCGCGGGTGGGGCTGGCGGCCTGGGCGGCGGCAGCAGCACCGCTTCCAGCGTGGGCGTGTTGCTGACATCCACCGGGATCAGCGGCCCCGGCATGCGCACGAAGCCCACCACGGCCAGCACGTGGACCAGCAGCACCAGGGCGATCACGATGATCCAGCGCCGCCGGCGCCAGACGCGGGGATCCGCGCCGGGCCGGGCGTGGAGATCAGGATTGGCCGGTTTCTCCGGCCGGGGTGGCTGCACCAAGGTAGCCAAGTTCCGATGAGAGCTGTTGGGCGATGTCGCGGATGCGACGATCCATCGTACCGCCCCATTCTGCATCGAATATGCTCTGCGCGCCCAGTACGATCAGCCCCATGGCCAGGTGGCCGTTGGCATTGAACACCGGCATCGAGAACGCATTGATGCCCGGCAGCACGCCGCCGAGCGTGCGCGCCGCGCCATGCGCGCGCACCTCGGCGCAGATCGCGTCGTATTCGGCCAGCGAGCGCGGCATGTCGGGCAAGCCGTCATTGCCGCGAGCGCCCAGCTCGCGTTCGATCAGCGGCAGGGTCTGCTTGCGCGGCAGGTAGGCGCCGTACAGGCGCCCGGTGGCGGAGTTCAGCATCGGCATCACATCGCCCAGGCGCAGGCTGACGGTGACGGGATGGCTGGATTCCTCCCAGTGCACCACGGTGGGACCGTGGTTGCCCCACACGGCAATGCCGGCGGTCAGGTCCAGTTCGTCGCGCAGCTGCGACAGGATCGGGCGCGCCTTCTTGACCGGATCGAGGCGGTTCAGCCCGGCCAGGCCCAGCTGCAGCGCGAACGGGCCCAGGTCATAGCGCCCGCTGACGGGGTCCTGCGCCACCGCGCCCAGCCGCATGAAGCTGACCAGGTAGCGATGGGCCTTGGCCGGGTTCATGTCGGCGGCGGCGGCCAGGTCGCGCAGCATCATCGCGCGCGGCGACACCGCCAGCGCCTGCAGCAGCCTGAAGCCCACCTCGATGGACTGGATGCCGGAACGCAGCTTGGTGTCTTCTTCTTCGGTCTCTGACATGCGGCGGATGGTTTGCTCCCCGGGGGGCGGGGGAAATTCGTAGGTAAATTTACTATAGCGAAATCGATTTACCAATTTTTAAGCCATCGGTAGACTTTCTTCGCAACAGACCTGGCCGGCGACATGCCTCTCGTGCAAGCCCGCCCGAACCGGGCCCCTTTTTAACACGGAGACAACCGATGCGCCCCCTTGGCCACTTCCGCCCCGCCCTCGCCGCATTGACGGCCGGTACCCTGTTTGCTGCCCTGTTTACCGCCAGCGCCCCCGCGCGCGCCGATGACTGGCCGTCGCAGCCGATCCGCTGGGTCGTGCCCTATCCCGCCGGCGGCGGCACCGACGTGGTGGCGCGCACCGTGGCGCAGGCCATCACCCCGGGGCTGGGCAAGCAGGTGGTGATCGACAACCGCCCGGGCGCGGCCACCATCGTCGGCGCCGATGCCGTGGCGCATGCCAAGCCCGACGGCTACACCGTGCTGACCGCCGACACCGCCACGCTGGCCGCCAATCCGTCGCTGTACAAGAAGCTGCCGTACAACCCGGACAAGGACTTCGTCTACATCGGCCAGCTTGCGCGCTTCCCGCTGGTGCTGGTGGCCAATCCCAACTTCCCGGCGCGCACGCTCAAGGAAGTGGTCGCGTACGCGCAGAAGAACCCGGGCAAGGTCAATTTCGCCTCGCCGGGCGCGGGCAGCCCGCACCACCTGGCGATGGAACTGTTCATGGACCAGACCCGGGTCAAGATGACGCACGTGCCCTACAAGGGCGCGGCGCCGGCGGTGCAGGACCTGCTCGCGGGCCAGGTCGACCTGATGTTCCTGGACCTGGCCTCGGGCCAGCAGAACGTGCAGGCGGGCAAGCTTCGCGCGCTCGGCGTGGCCACGCCCAAGCGCCTTACCGTGCTGCCCGGCGTGCCGACCGTGGCCGAGGGCGGCGTGGCCGGCTTCGAGGCCTACGCCTGGCAAGGCATGGTGGCGCCGGCCGGCACGCCCAAGGCCGTGGTCACGCGCCTGAATGCCGAGCTGGTCAAGGCGCTGAAGACGCCCGAGGTGCAGAAGAAGCTGGAAGGCGTGGGCGTGGAGGCGGTCTACAGCACGCCCGAGGAATTCGCCAGCTACGCGCGCGCCGAGGGCGAGCGCTGGGGCAAGCTGATCAAGGCCAAGGGCATCACCGTCGACTGACTGGCGCGCGGGCAGGCCACGGTAGACTAGCGGCCAACGCGCCTGCGATGCAGGCGCCCCTGATCCCTACCCCATCGCACCCATGAAACTCGCAACCCTGAAGGACGGTTCGCGCGACGGCCAGCTGGTGGTCGTGTCGCGCGACCTGAAGCAAGCCCACTACGCCACCGACATCGCCGGCAAGCTGCAGACCGTGCTGGACGACTGGAATTTCTACGCGCCCCAGCTGCAGGACCTGTACGACGCGCTCAACGCCGGCCGCGCACGCCACCCGTTCGCGTTCGCCCCCAGGGACTGCATGGCACCGCTGCCGCGCGCCTACCAGTGGGCCGACGGCTCGGCCTATGTCAACCATGTGGAGCTAGTGCGCAAGGCGCGCGGCGCCGAGATGCCAGCCGAGTTCTGGACCGACCCGCTGATGTACCAGGGCGGCTCGGACGACTTCGTCGGGCCGCAGGACGATATCGTCTGCGCCAGCGAGGCCTTCGGCATCGACTTCGAGGCCGAGGTGGCCGTGATCACCGGCGACGTGAGGATGGGCGCCACGCCCGAGCAGGCCGGCGACGCCATCCGCCTGGTGATGCTGGCCAACGATGTCTCGCTGCGCAACCTGATCCCGGCCGAACTGGGCAAGGGCTTCGGCTTCTTCCAGAGCAAGCCCGCCACGGCGTTCTCGCCGGTGGCGGTGACGCCCGACGAACTCGGCGAAGCCTGGCGCGAGCGCAAGGTGCATCTGCCGATGACCGTGCACTGGAACAGCAAGAAGGTGGGCCAGCCCGACTGCGGCACCGACATGGTGTTCGACTTCGGCCAGCTGATCGCGCATATCTGCAAGACCCGCAACGTGCGCGCCGGCAGCATCGTGGGCTCGGGCACGATCTCCAACGTTGATCGCAAGAAGGGCTACTGCTGCATTGCCGAGAAGCGCATGCTGGAAACCATCGATGAAGGCAAGCCCGTGACCGAGTTCATGAAGTTCGGCGACGCGGTCAAGATCGAGATGTTCGACGCGCAGGGCCATTCGGTATTCGGCGCGATCGACCAGCTGGTGGCAGCGGCCTGACGCAGGTGGGGGCCGCGGGCTGCGGCGGCAAGCCGGATGCGCATATAATTAACCGACCGATCGGTTGGCAAATAACGATGCATGCGGCGCGCCGCTAACCCCTTCCTCTCAGGCCCCCAATGACTACCC
>NZ_JBYTAH010000094.1:0-24039 GCF_058787975.1 Cupriavidus sp. FW305-26 | reverse complement strand
CCCCGCCAGCACCGCCCCCATCCCCGCCATCGCCAGCGGCGCCATGCGGTTGCCCAGCAGCAGGTAGTCGAGCACCGCCGTGCCCGCCGGCACCAGGTAGAACAGGCTGGTGACGTTGACCAGATTGCCCGCGCGGATCAGGCGGTAGAACAGCAGCGTCGCGCCGATCGAAATGACCAGCGCCAGCCACAACAGCGGCGCAGCAAAAGCCAGCGAAGCATCGAAGGCGAAGGGCTGGAAAGGCAGGCACAGCAGGCAGGCCGCGAGGCTCACGCCGTATTGCAGCGGCAGCACTTCTGCGGGTGCGCGCGTGATGCGCTTCTGCAGGATGGCGCCGACGGTCGTGCTGGCGAGCGAGGCCAGCGCGCACAGCACGCCTGCCAGCGACAGCCTGGCCAGCAGCAGGCTGTCCGCCACCACCATGGACAGCCCGGCGAGCGCGAGGGCCAGGCCCGCCATGCGAGCGGCGCTGAAGCGCCGCTCGGTCAGCAGCAGCGTCAGCATCGGCTGGGCACCAAGCACGGTGGCGAGCACGCCGGGTGTCATGCCGTGGTCGAGTGCAAGGAAGTAAAAGACGGAGTAGCCGCCGATCAGCAGCAAGCCGGTCAGGGCGGTGTACCGCCACTCGCCGCGCGGCGGCAGCAGGCGGTGCCTGGCCAGGCCGATCGCGCCCAGCACGGCGCAGACCAGCGCGAAGCGCAGCGTCAGCAAGGCGAAGGGCGTGGCGTGGTCTAGGGCCAGCCGGGCGGCGATGGCGCCGCTGCTCCACAGCAGCACGAAGAGGGGCGTGGCCCAGGCGGAAGTGTTGGTGGTGCGTGTGCCGGTGGCGGCGTCGAAATGCGCCGTGCAGTCTTTGTCGGTTGTCATGGATGTCATCTGTCGTCAGCTTGGCAGGCTCCGGCGACGCGCATGCGGCCATGGCACGGCGGCAGCGCGCACAGGCGTGCGGCTGCCGTGCGCACAGGCACACGGATGCGGGACTACCGGAGACGAATGAGGCTGGGGGGCGTGCCCGTCAGCCGCGCGGCGGCGGGTGCACACCGCCGATGTGCGGCGGCGGCGCGACAGATGTGAACGCAGACTGGCGACGCACGCATGGCAACGCGCGGCCCGGGGGCGCGGCGTTGACGGGGCGTTGGCGGTCTGCGGTCATAGCGGGAATTGAAGACTTCGAAGATGTGGTCTGGCGATGCTATGCCTGTGCGGCCATCGCGTCAACGCGATTCGGTTGTGCGCTGCTCCAGCCGGGACACCAGCGCCTGCAGCGTCGGCGCGCATCCGGCTTCCACCTTCAGCGCCAGCATCGCGTCCGCCCGCGTGGTGCCCAGGTTGAGCGCGGCCACGGGCTTGCCCATCTGTCCGGCCCAGACGCAGAAGCGGTAGCCGGAATAGACCATCAGCGACGAACCGACCACGAGCATGGCATCCGCTGCTTCCAGCGCCGCGCGGGCGGCATCTACCCGCGGGCGCGGCACGGATTCGCCAAAGAACACCACGTCCGGCTTGAGGATGCCGCCGCAGCGCCCGCACTCGGGCACGCGGAACTGCGCGAACAGCGGCGATTCGAAATGCACGTCGCCATCGGCGGCGGGCTCGGCGATCACGTCGCGCAGCGCGGCGTTCTGTGCCAGCAGCCAGTCCTGCAGGCCGGCGCGGTCATGGCGCGTGCCACAGTCCAGGCAGATGGCGCTGGCCAGGCTGCCATGCAGTTCGATCACACCCTCGCTGCCGGCGCGCTGGTGCAGGCCGTCGACATTCTGCGTGACCAGCGCCGTGAGCCGGCCGTGCGCGCCAAGGCGCGACAGCGCATGGTGCGCGGCATTGGGCCGCGCCTGCCACGCCACCGGCCAGCCCAGCATGCTGCGCGCCCAGTAGCGCTGGCGCCCCGCGTGCGAGCCCAGGAAGGCCTGCAGCGTGATCGGCTGCGAGCGCTGCCACTGGCCGCGCGCGTCACGGTAGCCGGGAATGCCGGAATCGGTGCTGATACCCGCGCCGGTCAGCACGAACAGGCGCGGGTGGCGCTGCACGAAATCGAACAGCGCGGACGTCGGGTGCGGGAGTTGCAGCGGCTCGCTCAATTTGCCGGATCCTCGGCATGACGCGCCGCCTGGCGCGCTTCCCAGGCGCGCAGCTCCTCGCGGTAGCGGTCCATTTCCTGGTAGTAGTAGTCGAAGATGCAGGGATCGCAGCCGGAGCCGCAGCACTCGTCATCGCCGGGCCGCTCTGGCGGCACCGGGCGGGGGTCGTCGGGGGACACGGCAGGGGACGCTTGGGACACTGACAGTTCGCGAACAGGCGCGTTGGCGGATCAACCGCCAGTATATTCCCGCCGGCCCCGGCCTGCCGCCGGACCCCTCAGTGGCTGAGCAGCCCTTCGCCGACCGGGATCACCAGCGCCGTGCCCGCCAGGCAGGCGATGTCGTCCTCGGCAAGCCGGCGCGACACCACGCTGGCCAGCCTGGCGCCGATGCGGGCAAGTTCGGCGGCGTCGGCCAGGTAGACGGCGTCGATCACGCTCTGGTCGAACTGCAGGGTCGCGCTCAGGCGGCAGCGTCCGGGCGAGCCGGCCGGCTCGGCCTGCCAGCTGACCTGCACCTGATTGCCGTCGCTGCGGTGGTATTCGGCCGACATCGGAAACAGCCGGCAGGTATGCGCGCGGGCCCACTCGACCAGGGCAGTCATGGCGATTCCCCTTTGGCGGGACAGCGCGTCCGCCGGTACGCCGCGTCAGCGGCTCAGTACATGGTAGAGCCAGTCGTGCGCGCGTGCCGGCACGCCCAGCGCGCTGGCATCGATGCGCCGCCCCTGCACCCGCAGTGTGCCTTCGTGCAGGGCATCAACCGCTGCCTGGGCATCCGGGAACCTCCCCATCACGCCATTGCCCAGCATCAGCATCCAGTCCTTCTCGCGGGGAATGAGCGTGAGCTGTCCCGCTGCGGTCTGGCAAAAGAAATAACCGTACATGCAACCCCCAAGCACCTCGCCTGTGTCCATCTTAGAGCAGGGCACCATGGGGCCGCGTGCCGATCTGCACGCTTCCGAACGGCGTGATGAATTGTTTTTGCACGGCCGCGAGGGGGCGGCCAGAATGCCGCATTTTGCCCGAAGATAGCCAGACCTCCCCGCCCGGCTGATGCCGGGCCGGGCTACTGCCGCCCGTTGCGGCCGACAGCGAACCCCACGGTGCCATGAAGGCAGCCTCATTCCATTGCTTGCACAAACTGCTCGTGCCGGCGGTCCTGGCACTGGCTGCGGGCTCGGTCCTGGCCGCTGAGCCGGCATCCATGCCGACGGCCTCGGGCATCGAGCCGCCCGCAAACCTGGCCGCGGCAGCCACGCCGCAGGTGGCCGCGGGCGCGCGCCCCCGCATCTGCCTGGTGCTCTCGGGCGGCGGCGCGCGCGGCGCGGCCCATATCGGCGTGCTCAAGGTGCTGGAGGCGATGCGCATCCCGGTCGACTGCATCGCAGGCACCAGCATGGGTTCGCTGGTGGGGGGCGCCTATGCCACCGGCATGGCTCCCGCCGAAATGGAGCGGCTGGTCGGCGGCCTGAGCACCGACAGGATCTTCAAGGAACGCCCGCCGCGCCAGGACCTGACCATCCGGCGCAAGCAGGACGATTTCACCAACCTGTTCACGCCCGAGATCGGAGTGCAGGCCAGCGGCCTCTTGCTGCCCAAGGGCGCGGTCTCGGGCGTGCAGTTGGAGACCGTGCTGCGCCAGCTGGCCAAGGTGCCCGGCTACCGGGACTTCGACCAGTTTCCGATTCCCTACCGCGCTGTCGCCACCGACCTGGTGGCAGGCACGCCGGTGGTGTTCAGCCAGGGCGAGCTGGCCAACGTGATGCGCGCCAGCATGTCGGTGCCGGGCGCGGTGGCGCCGGCCGAGTACGAGGGGCGGCTGCTGGTCGACGGCGGCCTGACCGACAACCTGCCGGTGGACGTGGCGCGCAGGATGGGCGCCGATATCGTGATCGCGGTGAACCTGGGCACGCCGCTGATGAGGCGTGAGGAACTGACCTCGATCATCGGCGTGACCGGCCAGATGCTCAATATCCTGACCGAGCAGAACGTGCGTGCGTCGCTGGCCTCGCTGCGGCCCACCGACGTGCTGATCGAGCCGGCGCTGGGCGATTTTTCCGCGACCGACTTCGACCATCTGCCGGCAACCATCCCCATCGGCGAGGCTGCCGCGCGCAAGGTCGCCGACCGCCTCGCGCCGCTGGCGCTGCCGCCGGCGCAATATACACAACTGCGCGCCAGGCAACAGGCGGTGCAGCCGCCTGACACCCGCCCGGTCGATGAGATCCGGCTGGCGCCGCTGCAGCGCGTCAACCCGGACTACGCCACCGCGGTGATGGAAACCAAGCCCGGGCAGCCGGTCGACCAGGCCACGCTGGACCAGGACATGCGCCGCCTGTTCGGCACCGGCGACTTCGAGCACGTCAACTACGGCATCCTGGAAGAGCCCGGCAAGCGCGTGCTGGCGGTCAATGCGGTGGAGAAATCCTACGGTCCCGACTACCTGCGCTTCGGGCTCGGGCTGAGCTCGGATTTCCGCGGCGATGCCTACTTCAACCTGGTGGGCAGCTACCGGCGCACCTGGCTCAATGCGCTTGGCGCCGAATGGCGCACCGATGCGCAGGTGGGCCAGACCTCGTCGCTGATCAGTGAGTTCTACCAGCCTCTGGATACGCGCCAGTATTTCTTTATCGCGCCGCGCATCGAGCTGGAGCGGCGCCCGGTCAATGTCTTCCAGGGCAGCACGCGCATCGCCACCTATGACCTGCGCCGCTTTGACGTCGCGCTGGACGCGGGCAGCCAGTTCACCAAGTACGGCGAGCTGCGCGTGGGCTTGCAGACCGGCGCGGAACACGCCACGCTGAGCACCGGCCCGGAGTCGCTGTCGCCAGGCCCGGGCAATATCCGGCGCGGCGCCATCACCGGGCGGCTCATCTTCGACCAGCTCGACAGCGTCGACTTCCCGCGCTTCGGCTATGCGGCCCGGTTTCACATCTACGGCTCGCAGCCGGGGCTGGGTGCCGACCAGGCTTATGTCAAGGCGCAGGCGGACGGCATCTATGCCCACTCGTTCGGCGACAACACGGTCTCGCTGGCCTTCAAGGTCGGCAGCAATATCGGCGGCAAGCCGCTGCCGCGCTATGACCTGTTCCAGTGGGGCGGCTTCCTGCAGCAATCCGGTTATGCCACCGGGCAACTGCTGGGCGGCAACCTGCAGTTTGCGCGGCTGGTCTACTACAACAAGCTGGCGCGCCAGACCCTGCTGCAAGGCGTGTACGCAGGCTTTTCGCTGGAGGCGGGCCGCATGGGCGACCCGCTGGTGCCGGGGAGCCCGACCGGGCTGCTCAAGTCCGGCTCGGTCTTCCTGGCGCTGGACAGTCCGCTGGGCCCGCTTTACCTGGCCTATGGCCGCGCCGCCGCAGGCACATACAGCTTTTACCTGTTCCTGGGTAAACCCTTCTGAGCCGGTCAGCATAAGCATCCAGAAAATGTGAGCCGGCCGCACCCTACCAAAGTTGTATGTAATGTCTTAATTCAAATGTCTATACTTTTTACGTCACCAAGACCCCCTCTTGAATGACGACCTTCCCCGGTCGCCGCTCCCCAGCGGCGACATTTTTTTTGGGCGCCCGCCTGGCATGCGGCGCCTATGATCCGCGCCTCGGGCTGCACTGGCGGGCGCTCCGCGCCTTTGCTGCACCAGCGGGCACGGCGTGTGCGGCCTGTCGCGGGGCTCGGTGCGCTCGCTGGCCGCCACGGTGACCTTCATGGCGGCGGGCTTCCTGACGGTGCTGGTGCAGCGCCATTGGCTGGGAGGCTGACCGATGGGCACGCTCTTCTCATTGCTGGCCGGGCTGGTTTCGGCATCGGCCTGATCCTGTCCGGCATGGCCAACCCGACCAAGGGGCCTGGGACCCGTCGCTCGCCTTTGTCATGGCCGGCGCGATCCTGGTGGGAGTGGTGGCCTTCGCACTGGCGCGCCGGCGCCAGCGCTCCTGGGCGTTGATGCCGTGCAGCATCCGGCCCGCGTGCCATGCGTGCCATGCGTGCCATGCGTGCCATGCGGGCGATGCGGGCGATGCGGGCGATGCGCGCATGCAGCAAAGGCTGGCCCCTGGCGGCCAGCCGGTTTAAGATTGCGCGATTATCGGACAACAAGCCCAGACAACACACCTCCCAATGGACGTCCTCCGCCCCCTCGGTCTTGGCCATGCACAGGCCGACACCGTCCGCGTTGCCCGGCCCCAGGCCGACCTGCTCGCCAGTTTTGCCGGCGATCCCAACTTCATGCTGTCGCTGGCGCGCGGGCTGACCGTGCTGGAGGCGTTCTCGGAACGCAAGCGCCCGCTGACGATCTCGCAGGTGGCGCAGCGCACGCAGCTGTCGCGCGCCTCGGTGCGGCGCTGCCTCTATACGCTGGAACAGCTCGGCTACGTCAGCCAGCAGGACGGCCAGTTCGCGCTGCGGCCGCGCGTGCTGCACCTGGGCCACGCGTATTTCTCGTCGACCTCGCTGGTGTCTCTGGCGCAGCCGATCCTGGACAACCTGAGCGCGCGCATCCACGAGACCTGCACGCTGGCGATCCTGGACGGCACCGACATCCTGTACCTGGTGCGCTCCGAAGTGCAGCGGGTGCTGAACTATTCGCTAGGCATGGGCAGCCGCCTGCCGGCCTACTGCACCTCCAACGGCCGGCTGCTGCTGGCGCACCAGCCCGCCACGGTGCTGGACGGCTTCTTCGAGCACGCCGAACTGCGCCCGCGCACGCTGCAGACCAAGGTCTCGCGCCAGGAGCTGGAAGCATGCTTCGAGCGCGCCCGCGAAGTGGACTACGTGATCGTCGATGAGGAGCTGGAACCGGGCCTGCGCGCGATGGCCGTCCCGGTGCGCTCGGCCTCGGGCATCGTGCTGGCGGGGCTGAGCGTGAGCGTGCGCGCCGCGCGTGTCTCTGAAACAGAGATGATCTCGCGGCTGCTGCCGCCGATACGCGAAGCCGCGGCGGCAATTGGCCGGCTGATCGGCTCCTGATTGCCGCTGACTACCCGGGCAGCCGCACGGGATTGAGGTAAGCCGGGTCCGGGTTGCGCGGCCTCGGCACCAGTGCTTCAGCCCCGGTGCGCCAGTTCCAGCGCAAATACCAGCCGCTGCAGGAAGTTCTCCATGCGCCCGTCCGGATGGATGAAGGCGCAGCCGAAATGGTGGATGGCGCTGTCGTCATGGCCCACCAGCCAGTGGCCAACCACCTGCAGGTCCAGCTCAAGCTTGCCCAGTTCGCGGAAGTCCAGCCGGCACTTGCCGACCGTGGTGCCGACCGGCAGGTGCTCTGCCGAGACCGTCTTCGAGCGCAGCCCCACGCCCGACAGCGACAGGTCGGCGATATCGAGCCCCAGCACGGTCTTGTCCGACATGTGGATCTCGCAGCGGTAGCCCCTGGTCACCAGCGTGCGCGCGCGGAAATGGCGGCGGCGCTGGAAGTGGTAGAGCTTCTCGGGGAATTCGACGACGAAGGCCGGGCCTTCCTCATAGCGCATGGCGGCCGGCTGGCCCACCACAAAGTTGACCGGCACGCCGCGCAACAGCCCCGAGAACGCATTTTCATCCGAGGTCATCAGCGACATCCGCTCGGGTTCCGCGTTGCACCAGTCGAACACGAAGGTGCGGTCGACCGGGTCGACGTGCAGGACCGACGTGACGAACTGGTGCCCGGTGCGGGTGCGCACGCTCAGCATGCACTTCTGCCAGGACAGGTCGCGCAGCACGGTGCCGATCTGCGAGTTGTGCGTCAGGCGATAACGGTCATCCGCCGGCTCAATGTCGGATTCGGCGCCGTTATCGGCTGGCCCGGAGGCATCGTGCTGATTCATGGATTCACGCAACATCTGGAGTGGCTGGGATCGCCGGGTACGGGGGCTTCGGCCTGCCGGCCGCGCGCATGTTAAGCGCGTGTCCCGATGCCCGGCAAGACGCATGCTCTCACTTCGGCAGATCTGTGGCAGAACTTGAGCACAGACTTCCGGGGGGTAGCGCGCACGGCGCTTTCAGGCGTCCGGGGGTAAAGGCGGCGGCGCAGCAAGCGTTGCCTGCGCCTCTTCGCGCAACCATGCCAGCAGCACCAGCCGGCGCGTGTCGTGTTCAAACGGCGCGGGCGACAACAAATGATAGGCCGTTCCGTCGGCAACGAAGCCGAACGGCGCGGCCAGCCGGCCATCGGCGATCTCGTCGGCGGCCATCAGCTGCGAGGCCATGGCCCAGCCCAGCCCCGCTGCGGCGGCCTGCAGGCTGAGGTAGAAATGTTCATACCAGGCGTCGCCGTCGCACTGCACGGCGGGGGCGGCATCGCCGCGCACCGCCTGCCAGCGCTGCCATGCCTCGGGCCGCGTGCGCGTATGCAGCCGCGCCGGGACCGTGGCTGCCCCCTGCGCAAGCTGTGGCCGGCACACCGGCCCCACCCGTTCCTGCGCTACCTCGCGCGCGTGCCAGCGCGCATCGAAGGCAAAGTCATTGCGCCGCAGTGCCAGGTCGGCGCCGCTGCGGGTGAAGTCGATCGGCCCGCCCGCAGCCATCAGGTGCAGCGGGATATCGGGATGGCGCGCGGCAAAGCGCGGCAGCCGCGGGATCAGCCAGCGCATGGCGATGGTCGGCTCGCATGACAGCACCAGCGCTCGCCCCGGCGGCTGCGTGCGGATGCGCGCGGCGGCGCCGGCCAGCACCTCCATCGATTGCGTCGATGCCGCGAACAGCGTGCGCCCCGCCTCGGTCAGGAAGACGCCGCGGTTGCGCCGCTCGAACAGCGCCACGCCCAGCGTGTCCTCGAGCTGGCGGATCTGCCGGCTGACCGCGCCATGGGTCAGGTGCAGTTCCTCCGCCGCCCGGACAAAGCTTTCGTGGCGTGCCGCGGCCTCGAAGAATCGGATCCAGCCCAGCCAGTGCATCAGTCAGTTTTTCTCACGTAATTGCGCGAGTATATATCGGTTGTGGCGGCGCTTTCCGGCACGCAGAATTGGGTACGCCCGGATCTCCCGATGTGGCGATCTTCGGATAACTACAACGTAACCTGACAGAAAATGCCCCCAATCGCCGAATCCCTGGCGGTCGCCGCCGTGACCGTGCTGGCCGTTGTCAGTCCGGGCCCGGACTTCGCCATGGTGACCCGCAACAGCTACCTGTACGGCCGCCGCACCGGCCTGCTCAGCGCCCTCGGAATCGCGCTGGGGGTGCAGGTGCATGTGCTCTATACGATGTTCGGGGTGGCGCTGCTGATGGCCCATGCGCACAGCATGCTGACGGTGGTGAAGATGCTGGGCGCGGCCTACCTGGTGTGGATCGGCGTCCAGACCCTGCGCAACCGCGAGGCGCTGGCAGCAGACCTGCAAGGTGCGCGCACGCTGCGGCCGTGGGCGGCGCTGCGCATGGGCTTCCTGACCAATGCGCTGAACCCGAAGACCACGCTGTTCGTGGTCAGCACCTACACCCAGGTGGTCGGTGCGCACACGCCGGTGCCGGTGCAATGGGCTTATGGCGGATTCATGTCGGTGGCGCACCTGGCGTGGTTCAGCCTGGTGGCGTGCGTATTCACCGCGCCGGCGCTGCGCGCGGCGATGCTGCGGCGCCAGCGGCTGCTGGACCGCACCATCGGCTCGGCCTTGTGCGGGCTGGGCGTGGCGCTGGGGCTCAGCAACCTGGCGTAGGGCCAGCCTGCGTCAGTGGCCAGGCCTGGCGCACGAGATGCTGGGGACCTTGCGGGCCGAGCCGGCTTTCGAACAGCACCAGCCGCTGCACGTGCCAGGGCTCGCTGGCCAGCGTGCGGTGCGTGTCGAGCCAGGCGCGCAGCACGCTTTCGGGCACTGACGGCTTGCAGCGCGCCAGCGTCAGGTGCGGATGGAAGCGCCGCCGCTCTGGGGTAATGCCCGCGGCCCCGGCCAGCGCCTGCCCGACATCGGCGTGCAGGGCGCGCAGCGCGTCCAGGCCGGGACCTGGCGCCAGGCCTGCCCACAGCACCGAACCCTGGCCGCTGCGGAAGCGCCCGGTACCGGCCGCCTGAAGCAGGAAGGCAGGCGCGCGGATGCTGTCGAGCGCGGCCTCCAGCGCGGCGCCAGGCACGTTGCACTCACCCAGGAAGTGCAGGGTCAGGTGGACCTGCTCTGGCGCTGCCGGCCGCACACCGTGCGCGGGCGGCAGGGTCGCCAGCAGCCTTGCCGCCAGCGCGGGCGGGACTTCCACGGCAATGAACAGGCGCGGCATGGCAGCGCGGCCAGCGCCATCAGCCGGGCGTGGTGCCGACGCCTTCGCGCTGCAGCAAGGCGCGCTTGCGCTCGATGCCGCCGGCGTAGCCGGTCAGCGCGCCGGCACTGCCCAGCACGCGATGGCAGGGCACGATCACCGACAGCGGGTTGCGTCCCACCGCGCCGCCGACTGCGCGCGCATGCGTGGGCGGCAGGCCCAGGGTGCGGGCCAGTTCGCCGTACGACGCGGTCTCGCCGCAGGGGATGGCCAGCAGCGCCTCCCACACGCGCTGCTGGAACGGGCTGCCGGCAAAGCGCACCGGCACGGTGAAGGTATCGCGGCGGCCGGCGAAATATTCGGCCAGTTCCGACGCGGCGCGGTCGAGCACCGCGGCATCGGCCGGCGGCACATCGCGGCTGTCGGCAATGCCCGCGGGATGGTATTTCTGCCCGGCGAAGAAGAGGCCGGTCAGGTGTGCGCCTTGCACGCGCAGCAGGATGGTGCCGAGCGGGCTGTCGATATGGCGATAGCTGGTCATGTGATCGTCTCCGGTTCGGCCGCGGCGCTGGCCGCGTCCTTCATCGCTTCGTAGCGATGCCACAGGTGGATGGCGGCGTAGGCACGCCACGGTGCCCATTGCGCGGTGCGCTCGTGCATCGCGCGCACGGTACTGACGCCCAGCACCTTGCGCAGCGCATAGTCGGTGCCGGGGAACGCATCGGGCCAGCCCAGCGCGCGCATGGCGACATACTGCGCGGTCCAGTCGCCGATGCCGTCGACCTCGCGCAGCGCCGCCACGGTCAGTTCCGGCTGCGCGTGCGCATCGAGGGCCAGCGTGCCATTGGCCACGCGCTGCGCCAGCGCCAGCAGCGTGCGCGCCTTGCCCGCCGACACCCCGGCATCGCGCAAGCCTTGCTCTGGCAGTGTGGCAATGGCGGCGGCACTCGGGAACGTGTAGCGCAGGCCGTCCGGGGGCGTGCCGTCCAGCGCCTGTCCCGCGTGCCGCGCCAGCGCGCCCAGGATGCGCCGCGCCTGCACCACCGAGATCACCTGCCCCACCACCGCGCGCACCGCGATCTCGAAGCCATCGACGCTGCCCGGCAGGCGCACGCCCGGCATGGCCTCGGCAAGCTCGCCCAGGTGCCGGTCCACCACGTCCGGGCGGCAGCCCAGGTCGCACAGGCGGCGCACCTTGCCCAGCGCCTGCGGAATGACGCGCGCCAGCGAGGCCGACAACGTCACGCGCAGCACCAGCCGGCGCGGCACGTGTTCGATCCGTACCCAGCCGGTGTGCGTGCTGCCGCCGGCATCCACCAGCAGCGTGCGCATATAGGTGCCGTCCCGGATCGCCTCGATGCCATCCACCGCGCGGGTAGCCAGGAAACGCAGCCATGCCTCCCAGGCAAACGGCGGGCGGTAACCCAGGTCGAACACCAGCCGGTCGGCCACGCCGTCGGCGGCGCGGCGGCGCAGCGCCAGCGGCGTCAGGCCGTAGCGGGTCTTCAGCACATCGTTGAAGCGGCGCACGCTGCCGAAACCCGCCGCCAGCGCCACTTCGGTCACCGGCAGCGCGGTGTCGGCCAGCAAGCGCTTGGCCAGCAGCAGCCGCTGCGTCTGCGCGTACTCAAGCACCGACACGCCGAACTGCGCATCGAACAGGCGCCGCAGGTGCCGCTCGGTCACGCCGATGCGCGCCGCCAGCGTGGCCACGCTGCCTTCGGCCATGAAGCCCTCGTCGATCAGCGTGGCCGCTGCCTGCGCCAGCCGGCCTGAAATATCGGCCAGCCCATGCCCGGGCGCGAGCTCCGGACGGCAGCGCAGGCAGGGGCGGAAGCCATGCTTCTCCGCCGCCGCGGCGCTCTCGTAGAAGGTGCAGTTTTCGCGCTTGGGCGTGCGTACTGCGCACACGGGCCGGCAGTACACGCCGGTCGACGACACGCCCACGAAGAAGCGTCCGTCGAAGCGGCGGTCGTGCGAGGCCACGGCCTTGTAGCAGGTGTCGGGATCGAGGTGCATGACGGCATGCTACCGCTACCGGCAACCGCTTACCCGCTGGATTCGGACATTTCCCTCTGGCGCGCGGGCGTGGGCTGCGGCACAGTTCCTGGCAGGGGCGGCGGCTAGAATGCGCTTCGTGCCTCACCCGCCAACCCACTGCCACCGCCCGCCCGGAGATGCCATGCGCCGCACTGCCCTGCACCTGTCCTTGCTTGCTTCGCTTGCCTGCGCGCCGGCGTTGGCACAGCCGGTGCAGACCGCCCCCACGACGACGCCTGCCATGGCCACGCAGGTGGCATCGGTCGAAGGCATCACCGAATACCGCCTGCCCAACGGCCTGCGCATCGTACTGGCACCGGACGCGGCCAAGGCCACCACCACCGTCAACATCACCTACCTGGTCGGCAGCCGCCATGAGAACTACGGTGAGACCGGCATGGCCCACCTGCTCGAGCACCTGCTGTTCAAGGGCACGCCATCGCTGCCCGGCAAGACCATCCCGACCGAGTTCGCCCGGCGCGGCATGAGCGTGAACGGCACCACCGCGCAGGACCGTACCAACTACTTCGGCACCTTCAGCGCCAACGATGAAAACCTCGACTGGGCGCTGCGCATGGAAGCCGACCGCATGGTCAACAGCGTGATCTCGCGTGCCGACCTGGACAGCGAGATGACGGTGGTGCGCAACGAGATGGAAATGGGCGAGAACAGCCCCGGGCGCATGCTGATGCAGCAGACCATGGCCGCCGCCTACCGCTGGCACAACTACGGCAAGGCCCCGATCGGCGCGCGCAGCGATGTCGAGCACGTCAGCATCGACGGCCTGCGCGCCTTCTATCGCCGCTACTACCAGCCCGACAACGCGGTGCTGGTGGTGGCCGGCAAGTTCGATCCCGCCGCCACGCTGGCACGCATCGAGCGCTACTTCGGGCCAATCCCGCGCCCGACGCGCGTGCTGCCGCCCGAGCATACCGTCGAGCCCGCACAGGAAGGCGCGCGCGAACTGGTAGTGATGCGCCCCGGCGACAACAGCCTGGTCGCCGCGCAATACCACGTCAGCCCGGGTGCGCATCCGGACAGCACGGCACTCTCGCTGCTGACCCTCATCCTCGGCGATACGCCGGGCGGGCGGCTGTACAAGGCACTGGTCGAGCGTGGCCAGGCCGTGTCGGTCGGCACCGCGCTCTATGCGATGAAGGACCCGGGGGCGCTGCTGCTCATGGTCGAGACGTCCAAAGACCAGCCGCTCGCGGCTGCGCGCGCCGGGCTGATCACGCAGGTCGAGGGCTTTGCCGAGGCGCCCGTGACCGAGGCCGAGCTGGAACGTGCGCGCGTGCGCATGCGCAACGCGTACGAGCACTACATGAACGATCCCGGCGCGCTCGGCGTGGCGCTGTCCGAGGCCATCGCCAAGGGCGACTGGCGCCTGTTCTTCCTGGCGCGCGACCGCATCGAGACCACCACGCTGGCAGACGTGCAGCGCGTGGCGCTGAACTACCTGCAGGCCTCGAACCGCACCGTGGGCGTGTTCCTTCCCGCCGAGCAGCCGTCGCGCGCGCAGGTGCCGCCGGCGCCCGATGTCACGGCCATGGTCAGCGGCTACCAGGGCAGGCAGGCGATGGCCGCGGTGGCGGCATTCGATCCCAGCCCCGCCAATATCGAGGCCCACACCACGCGCCAGACGCTGGCCAACGGCATGCAGCTGGCGTTGCTGCCCAAGCCTGCGCGCGGTGAAGTGGTGCACGGCGCGCTGGTGCTGCGCATCGGCGACACGCAGAGCCTGCAGGGGCTGACCACGGTGGGCGCGCTGACCGCCTCCATGCTCCGACGCGGCGCGGCTGGCATGGACCGCCAGCAGATCGCCGACCGCATCGAGGCGCTGCGCGCGCGCGTCGGCATCTCTGGCGGCTCTGAGCGCGTGACCGTCAGCTTCGAGACGCGCCGCGCGCACCTGCCGGAACTGCTGGCCCTGCTGCGCGACCTGCTGCGCGCACCGACCTTCCCCGAGGCGGAGTTTGAGACGCTGCGCAAGACCAGCATCGCGGAGATCGAGAGCATCCGGCGCGAGCCGGGTGTGATGGCGTCTAACGCGCTGGGCCGCCATGGCGACCCCTACCCCGCTGGCGACCCGCGCCATGCGCGCACCTTTGCCGAGAACATCGCCGACCTGCAGGCCGCCACCCTGGCGCAGGTGCGCGACTTCCACGCACGCTTCTATGGCGCGGGCCATGCGCAACTGAGCCTGGTGGGCGACTTCGATGCCGCGGCCGCGGCCGCGCAGGCAGCGCAGCTGTTCGGCGACTGGAGCGCGCAACAGCCCTACGCGCGCGTCGAGCGCCCCTTTGTGCCGATCCCGCCGGCGGAGTTCACGCTGCCCGCGCCGGGCAAGGCCAATGCCATCTACCTGGCCTCCACGCCGATCGACCTGACCAACGACGCGCCGGACTATGCGCTGATGATGATTGCCAACCGCGTGCTCGGCGGCGCCAGCCTGCGCGGCCGCCTGGCTGACCGGCTGCGGCAGCGGGAAGGCCTGAGCTATGGCGCGAGCAGTTGGGTGCAGGTGGGCGCGCTCGACCGCGCGGGACGCTTCGGCCTGCAGGCGCAATACGCACCGCAGAACCTGCCGCGCCTGCAACGCGCCGTGACCGAGGAGCTGGAGCGCTTCGTGCGCGACGGCATCACCGCGCAGGAACTGGCCGAGGCCGTCAGCGGCCTGCTGCAGCAGGGCATGGTCAGCCGCAGCAACGACGCCGCGCTGGCCGGCGCGCTGGCCAACCAGCTCTACCTGGGCCGCACCATGGCCTTCACCGCCGAACTCGAAGAGCGCCTGCGCAACGCCACGCCGGACGCCGTCAACGCGGCCATTCGGCGTTACATGCAGCCAGGCACGCTGTCGCGCGTCTATGCTGGCGACTTCAGCGGCGCACCAGCGCAGGCGGGCGCAACCGGCAGCGGAAGTGGCTCCGGCGCGGCCGGCAGCACAGGCAACGAAGCGGCCGGCGCGGCACCGCAGGCGCAGCCCTGACATACGCGGGAAACAATATTCGGCTGCACTGGCGAAAGGCCGCAGGCGCGGCCAGCGCAACATCGCAGCGGCAAGGCAGGGAGCGCTCGGCAGGCGTCCGGTGCAAGCCCCTTGCCGCGACCCCGGGTTGACTGTATATTCATACAGTATAAGTCGATATAAGAGGTGTGGATGTCAATCGTGCGAGCTGGCAGCAAGGCAGAAGCGCTCAGGCTTCTGGCCTCGGAAGGTGTGCTGGCGCTTGAGCTGGACTACGAGACAGGATGGCAGGATGCCGTCGAACTCGGCAGGCTCGGAGAAAAGCGCGGTATCAAGGTGCAGTATCGCGGACAAGAAAGCATCGCCGTCCGTTCCCGCGAAGCCCTGATCGAAGGGCTGGCCAAACCCAAGGCCACGTTCCGTCAACGCAATCTCTATTGCCAGTTCGATCTCGGCACGCTGGCGGACCATGAACTGCTCGACCTCGAGGCCAAGGCCACGCGGCTCGGGGACTATATCCTCGCCGGCCACCTGCTGCGCGATGTCGATGGCGTGTGGCCGCAATAAGCGGCTTGCGCGCACGCCGGGCCACTAGAAGAGAAAAAGCCGCCATGCAGGCGGCTTCCGTCATATTGCGCTGAGCACGTTCTTCGTGCCCGATGCCCCGGTCAATGCCACACCCGCGTGGCGTTGGCCCAACGCGCCGCGCACGACGACTGCGCTACGGCCGCGTCGATCGTTTCGTTGGCGGCCTCCGCCGCCGGCACCGTCGCGGCAACATCCAGCGCGGCGCGCCACAGCACCGCCGACACCAGCGTCTTGCATTGCCGCCGTTCGCCATGCGCAAGCGCGAGCAGCCGCTCATAGCCGTCCAGCACGATCAGCCGGTCACCACGGCGCGGATGCAGCGACAGCGTGTAGAGGTGGTCAGACTCGCATTGCAGGCTGCCGCCGCTGACCGCGACCACGATTGCACCCGGCAACGCAATGCCGCTGGCCTGGACCTCGCCACGCAAGCGCGCCAGGTGCGCGTGCGCGCGTGGATCGCAGGTGCCGCCCACACCGCCCGCCATCTCTGCCGGCAGCGCGCAGAGCGCCATCAGCTCGGCCGGCGAAACCGCCAGCGTATAGGCCTGCAGCGTGGGACGATAGGTTGCCACCACGGCGCGCAGCCGGTGCGGCGCATCGCCATCATGCCCTGCCTGCAGCGGGCTGTCCGGCCCGCGTAACTGCATCGTGTTCATGTCGACTCCTGCCGCGCGGGGCGTTTACCTGGTCAGTCGCGCAGCAGTTGCTTGGCGATGATCAGCTGCTGGATCTGCGTGGTGCCTTCATACAGGCGCAGCAGGCGCACGTCGCGGTAGAAGCGCTCGGCCTTGTACTCGGCGATATAGCCGGCGCCGCCATGGATCTGCACCGCGCGGTCGGCCACGCGGCCCACCATCTCGGTACAGAACATCTTGGTGCACGAGGCCAGCATGCTGACCTCCGGATCGCTCTTGCCGGCGGGCTTGGCGTCGTAGCGCTGGGCGCAGTCGCGCACCATCGACAGGCCGGCGTAGAGCTCGGCCTGGCTGTCGGCCAGCATCGCCTGGATCAGCTGGAAGTCGCCGATGGGCTTGCCGAACTGCTTGCGCTCCCTGGCATAGGCCACAGCGTCGGTGATCAGGCGATGCGCCATGCCGCAGGCCAGCGCCGAGATATGCAGGCGGCCGCGGTCGAGCACCTTCATCGCGGTCTTGAAGCCCACGCCCGGCACGCCGCCGATGATATTGGCGGCCGGCACGCGCACGTTCTCAAGCACCACGTCGCAGGTCTTGGTGCCGCGCTGGCCCATCTTCTTGTCCGGCTTGCCCAGCGAGATGCCCGGGGTGTCGGCCGGCACGATGAAGGACGAGATGCCCGAAGCGCCCGCGCCGCCGGTGCGCGCCATCAGCGTGAAGGCGCCGGCGCGCGGTGCGTTGGTGATGAAGCGCTTGGTGCCGTTGATGACATAGTGGTCGCCATCCAGCTCCGCCTTGGTCTGCAGCGAGGCCGCGTCGGAACCCGCATTGGGCTCGGTCAGCGCGAACGAGATGATCAGCTCGCCGCTGGCGATGCGCGGCAGGTACTGCTGCTTCTGTTCCTCGGTGCCATCCATCAGGATGCCTTGCGAGCCGATGCCGACGTTGGTGCCGAACACCGAGCGGAAGGCAAAGGCGGTATGGCCCAGGTCGTAGACCACATCACATTCCTGCGACATCGACAGGCCGATGCCGCCGTAGTTCTCGGGGATGGAGATGCCGAACAGGCCCATCTCCTTCATGTCCGCGACGATCTCGGCGGGCACGTCGTCGGTTTCCTCCAGCGTGTCTTCGGCGGGCTTCAGGCGTTCGTCGATGAAGCGCTGCACCGAGGCGCGCAGCAGGGCAAAGGATTCTTGGTCAAGGGCCATGATGATTCTCCGGGTCAAGCCAGTGCGTCAGTCTGGCCGCCTATGGTACGCTGGTCGCGGGATTTGACAATCCACTGAAACTTGGACAGAAGCGTCAGTATAATTTGACAATCGCAGCCGGCCTCAACCCAATGTGGCGGATAACAGGCCCGCCACGCCGATGGCCAGCGCCGCCAGCGCATCGCCCGCGATCAGGCCGCCACCGACCAGCGATGCCGTGCTCATATCCTGCGGCAAACCCCGGGCCGGCCTTGCGGGCCTGGCCACGGCGGCGGCCACGCTCGCCACCACGCCGCCGGCCGCCATCCACCCGGCCGCCGCCAGGTTGACGAAGCCACCGAAAGATGACGCATAGGGCGAAGGCAGGATCACCGCATCGAGCAGGAAATCCGCCACCCGCCCGCGCCGGCTGGCTTGCGCGAAGCGCTGCCACGCCTGCCGGCCGAGGATGGCCTTGCGCAATACCGCGGTAGCCAGGCCGAGCGCGAGGCCCGTTGCCACTGCCACATGCTGGCCGGCACGGCTTTGCGCCAGCCCGTGCAGCACGCCCACGATCTTGTATGTCATGGCCGAGGTCCAGCGCGCCGGCTGCTGGTCGGCCGGCAGGCTGGTCTGGTCCAGCGCCAGCACCGGGTAGGCATGCATGAACAGCCGTGCCATCGCCACCGCAACCAGCGCACCCACGACGATGCCCGCCACCTGGTAGCCGAACTGCACCATGCGGTCGCTGCCCAGGCGCCAGCCGGTGGAGCGGTCCTGCTGCATGTCGCTCGCCTCGGCCGTGGCCACCAGCAAGACCGTGGCAGCGATCAGCCCGACATGGGGCGCGCGCAGCCCGGCGGCGGCCATCAGGATCACGGACAGCACGAAGGCCGACGAGATCGGGTTCTGGTCGACCATGCCGACCGAGATGCCGTTGACCAGCGCAAACACCAGCACCAGCAGCACGGCCATCAACTGGAAACCCAACGGCTGGCCGAACCATGCCACGCCCGCCGCCACCGTGGCCGCGCCCCACAGCAGCGCCCAGGCCGCCACCCAGCCCATGCCCGGCCCGCGCTGCGGCGCAGGGTGGCGGCGCGCGCGCCACTGGCGGCACGCCTGCGCCAGCAGCAAGGCCACATCGACCGCAGCCGCCCCCATGATCATGCCCAGGGCCACCAGGAAGGTGGCCTTGCGATAGGGCTCGCCAGGCGCCATCCAGCCCGCGGCAACAAACCACGGGGTCATGGCCCAGCCGGCCAGCCCGCCCACCAGCGCGGCAATGCCCACGCGCGCGCCGACAATCATGCCGGCGCCGAAGGTCGCGGCCGACAGGTCCAGCGCCGCCAGCCACGGCATGCGCGCGGCGCCCAGGCCGCAGCCCAGGCCCAGTGCCATGCCGCCCCCGAGCCGCGCCACCGAACGCCGCAGCAGCGCCGGATCGGTCAGCGCGCGCAGGATATTGGCCACGGCCAGCCCCGACGGAAAGGTCAGCTGCATCCGGTCCACCAGCAATGGCGTGTACAGCATGCCCACACCCACCCCGAACATGCCGATGCACAGCATGTACAGCACCAGCTGCCACAGCGGCGGCTGCGCCATGCCCAGCCACGCCATCGCCTGCAGCACCACGGCCATGCCGCCCATGCCCGCCACCGACGCCGCCGCGGTCTGGATGTAGTTGGCGCCGTGGCGCCCGGGCGCGCCATAGCCCGCCGTCACCACCGAGCCGAGGATGCCCGCCAGCACCTGCCCGCCGACGAAGAAGCCCAGCGAGAAATTCATATACGCGGCAGCGATGCCGCCCAGCGGGCCCAGCACCAGCATGCCTGCCGCGCCCAGCAGCACGTGGTACTGCCAGCTGCCCGGCGAAGGCAGCCTGGTGGCGCGGGGTGCGGCATCGGTCGGGAGCGTGGGCATGGCGCAGCGGGCGGGCTGAAGTAGTGTGCCTCTTGCGAAGCATAGGCCAAGGCCGGTCTGCGGCGATGTGCGACTTGTTCCCGACTTTCGCCGGATGGCCGTTTCCCGGCCGGGTTAACACTAGTTTCGCGCGCAACCATCTGGTCGATATAGTTGCGCACACAACTACATCGCAGAGACACTACGACCCCACCATGCCAGACTCCACCGCACCCCACGCCGCAGTGCCGCCGGCACCGCCGCCCTCGTCATCGCGCCCATGGCCGCAGCGCGTGCCGGTACTGATTGCCGGCGGCGGCCCGGTCGGCCTGACGCTGGCCGCGCTGCTGGCGCGCCAGGGCATAGCCGCGCTGGTGGTGGAAGCCGACGACGGCTACTGCGCCGGCAGCCGGGCCATCTGCATGGCGCGGCGTTCGCTGGAGATCCTCGGCTGGGTGGGCGCAGACCGCGCCACCGTCGAAACCGGCCTGCCGTGGGTGGGCGGGCGTAGCTACTACCGCGATGCCGAGGTGCTGCATTTCCGCATGCCCAGCGAGGCCGGCGAGCGCTTCGCCCCGATGGTCAATATCCAGCAGTACTACCTGGAAGCCTTCGCCCACGACGCCGCGCTGCGCGGCGCTGCGCCAGCGGATGTGCGCTTCGGCGCGAGCGTGCAGGCGGTGCGCCAGCACGGCAGCGGCGTCGTGGCCGAGATCCAGACAGGCGCAGGCGTGGTGCAGGTCGACGCGCAATGGCTGGTGGCCTGCGACGGCGGGCGCAGCACCGTGCGCGAGCAACTGGGGCTGCGCATGAAGGGCACGCAGTACGAAGGCCGCTACGTGATCGTCGATATCGTGCAGAAGACGCGGCGCGAGGTGGAGCGGCTGGCCTGGTTCGACCCGCCTTCCAACCCCGGATCGACCATCCTGATGCACCGCCAGCCTGACGACGTCTGGCGCATCGACTACCAGATCCGCGACGACGAAGACCCTGACGAAGCCGTCAAGCCGGAGAACGTGCTGCCGCGCGTGCAGAGCCACCTCGACATGATCGGCGAGACCGAGCCGTGGCGGCCGTTGTGGATCTCCATCTACAACGCCAAGTGCCTGACGTTGCAGGACTACCGCCACGGCCGCGTGCTGTTTGCCGGCGACGCCGCGCACCTGGTGCCGATCTTTGGCGTGCGCGGGCTCAACTCCGGGCTGGACGATGCCGGCAACCTGGCCTGGAAGCTGGCGTGGGTGCTGCGCGGCCAGGCGCCCGACAGCCTGCTCGATTCCTATTCGACCGAACGCGTGCATGCCACGCGGCAGAACATCGCCTACGGCGCCAAGAGCACCGAGTTCATGGCACCGCCCGACTTTGCCTTCCGGCTGATGCGCGAGGCCACGCTGCGTCTGGCGCAGCATGAGCCCGCGGTGCGGTCACTGATCAATCCGCGGCAGTCGGCACCGATTGCCTATACGGATTCGGCGCTGAACGGTCCCAGCGACTTTGGCGACGACTGTCCTGGCGCCGCGCCCGGCCTGCCCGCGCCGGAAATGCGCGTGGCAGGCCCCGACGAGGTCGTGCACCTCACGCAATGCTTCGGGCAACGGTTCACGTTGCTGTACTTCAGCGATGCGCCCACGCTGCCCGAGCCACTGGCCGCGTTCGCGCATGCGCATCCGGACGCCGTGCAGACACACGTGGTGGTCACCGGCGGCAACGTGGCCGGCGCCACGGCGCTGGCCGACGTCGCCGGCCAGGCCCACGCCCGCTACGGCGCACGACCCGGCACGCTCTACCTCATCCGCCCCGACGGCTATGTCCTGGCACGCTGGCGCGAACCGTCATGGGACGCCGTGCGCGCCACCCTCGCCCCCCTGATGCAAACCGGAGCCCGCCATGCAAGCTGAAGACCTCGACCTCGCCTACACCCGCCTGTGCGAGGCCATGGGCCGTGCCGGCGAAGCACGCTCCCCGCTCCTATTGGCAATGGTGTGCCTGGGCCTGATGAGCCGGCAGGAAGCGCTGGCGCCGGTGCTGGCGCTGATCGACGAAGCCGAGGCTCGCAGCCAGCAATAGGGAGTACAGGACGCTAGAATGCCGACGCCTGACAAGGACACGCCATGAAGCCACTGCCACGCCTCGACCAGTTCCTGACCTACCGCCTGCACCAGGTCAACAAGCTCAGCGACAAGGACAGCGCCGCCGCCTACCTGGAGCAATGCGGTCTGCCGCTCAGCGAGGGCCGCTGCCTGGCGGCGATCGGCGCGTTTGCGCCGCTGTCGGTCAACCAGCTGGCGCAGGGCGCCAACCTGACCAAGGGCCAGGCCAGCCGCTCGGCACAGGCGCTGGTGGCGCGCGGGCTGGTCAGCAAGGAAGCCAGCGAGGCCGACGGGCGCGGCGTGGTGCTGTCACTGACTGCACAGGGCAAGCCGCTGTACCGGCAGGCGATCGCGATGATCGCCAGGCGCAATGCGGAGATCTTCGGCTGCCTGAGCGACGCCGAACAGGCGCTGCTGGGCAGCCTGCTCGACCGGCTGGTCGCGCACGCCGGCCAGCAGGACGAAGACGGCGCCGAAGACGCCGGCGCCTGATCCTTCAGCGGCGCAGGTCGTCCACCTGCACGCGTGCGCCATCGCGGCGCGCTGCGTCGGCCACTTCATTGGTGACCACGGTCTGGCCGATCGGCGCCAGCGCAATGCCAGCCAGCTTCAGGTGCTGGATCGCGAACGGGATGCCGAATGGTCACGAAATTGGCGACCGCCGCCATCACGTGGCCGATGGCCAGCCACACGCGGCAAAGACAAACCACAGCACATTGCCGACCAGCCCCAGCGCGCCGGTGCCGACATCGTCGCGCCCGCTCAGCTCGCGCCGGCTGATGGCCTGCTTGCCGAACGGGAAGAAGGCGAAAGTGCCGATCACGAAGCAGGCCTTGCCCCAGGGGATCCCGATGATCGAGATAAAGGCCAGCAGCCCGGCCAGCCACCAGGCCAGGCCCATCACCACGCCGCCAAGGATGAACCAGAGGAAGTTGCCGATTGCGCGCATGCCGTTCTTTCACGTGTGAGGAAGGGAACACGCATGATACGCAATGGTGTTGTGCCGGCATGGCCGCGAGGGGTCGTGGCCGCAAAGCGTACCCGTTTCTGCGTGCCTCGCCGGGACCGGCAGAACGGCGCCGCCGGCCCTTCGGGAAACGCGTTCGACCCTTGTTTATAGGCATATTCCATTCTGCAAGACCGGTCGCAAACCCCGCTGCCGCAGCCAAAGCGTACCCGTTTCTGCGTGCCTCCGCGCGTGCTCTCGCCTTCGGCGAGCCCGGCGCCGCAGCGCTAGAATGTGACGTCTGCCCGCTATCCGCGTGACGGACTCCGGGTGCATCCCACCCGCTGTCACCCTTCTCCGACTCCATCGCCTGCTCCGCTGTCCCCCATGAAGCCCACGCTGCTGATCCTGACCCAAGTCGCCACCCACCACCGCGACGCCATTGCCGAACGATTCGAGATCCTCTACGCGCCAGACGCCGAAGGCCGCGCCGCGCAGATCGCCACGCAGGGCGAACGCATCCGCGCGGTACTGACCATCGGCTCCACCGGCCTGACCGCGGCGGAGATCGACGCGATGCCGGCACTGGAACTGGTGTGCGCGCTGGGCGCGGGCTTCGAGAACATCGCCGTGGCCCACGCCCGCGCGCGCGGCATCGCCGTGGCCAACGGCGCCGGCACCAACGACAGCTGCGTGGCCGACCATGCCTTTGCGCTGCTGCTGGCGACCGTGCGCGCCGTGCCGCAACTGGACGCGGTCACGCGCGCCGGCACTTGGCGCACCGCGCTGCCGCTGCGGCCCAATGTCTCGGGCAAGCGGCTGGGGATCGTCGGGCTGGGCACCATCGGCCGGCGTATTGCCCGGCGCGGCGAAGGCTTCGACCTCGAGATCGGCTATCACAACCGCAAGCCGCGCGAGGACGCGGGGTACCGGTACTTCGACAGCATCGGTGCGCTGGCCGCGTGGGCGGACTACCTGGTGATCGCCACGCCGGGCGGGGCGGGTACGCGGCACCTTGTCGATGCAAGCGTGCTGACGGCGCTGGGGCCGGCCGGGTTCCTCGTCAATATCGCGCGCGGCAGCGTGGTGGATACCGAGGCGCTGGCGTCAGCGCTGCGCGCCGGCAAGCTAGGGGGTGCGGGGCTGGATGTCTATGAGAGCGAGCCGGCGCCGCCGGTGGTGTTGTTCGACTGTCCTAACGTCGTGCTGACGCCGCATGTGGCCGGCTGGTCGCCGGAGGCCATCACGGCGTCCGTGACGCAGTTCCTGGAGAATGTGCGGCGGCATTTTGCGGGGGAGGGGTTGTTGACGCCGGTGGGGTGAGGAGGAAGGTTTTGCATTGGTCAATGGTACGCCGACAACAGCCCAACCAGCAGCTAAGACCTAGCCGGCCCCAAACACCACCCTAACCCGCAACCCCGGCCCCGCATCCTCCAGCAC
>NZ_JBYTAH010000093.1:0-24096 GCF_058787975.1 Cupriavidus sp. FW305-26 | reverse complement strand
AGCTCAATCGTGTTACCCGACATAATCCGGTAGGGTATATAGTGGCGCTTATATCGCCGGGAAGATAAGCGGCACACGCATGCGACCCATGCGCTGGCGCGCGGCGCGGAATTGACGACGGTGCGGGACAATCTGCGGCACGCGTCGATTTCAACCACCTCGATCTACCTGCACGGCGACGAGGTGAAACGGGCCCGGCAGATTGGCGCGGCATTCGCCGCTTCCTGAATGCCCATGCTGGTCTCGCAAGGGATGGGCGCGGGGGTACAGCGCCCACTGGCTACGGTGGTCGTCGGCGGGTTGCTTACGTCCACCGCGCTCACCATCTTGCTGATCCCGATGTTATTTGAATGGCTTACGCTGCGCCGCGGCGGGAACCCTAACCAGGCACCAAGGAGCCACTGTGACTACCTCCACTCGCACACTGAGCCAGATTCCGTCAGGCATCTGGATGTTGGGATTCGTCAGTCTGTTGATGGATATCTCGTCGGAGATCATTCACAGCCTGCTGCCGGTCTTCATGGTGACGACGCTTGGTGCTAGCGCCTTCCACGTTGGTCTCATCGAAGGCATCGCCGAGGCGACCGCGCTGGTTGTCAAAGTGTTTTCCGGCGCGTTGAGCGACTACCTCGGCAGACGTAAAGGGCTGGCCGTCGCGGGGTACGCGCTCGGGGCACTGTCGAAGCCGCTGTTCGCGCTCGCACCCGGGGTGGGAACCGTGCTGGCGGCGCGCCTCACGGACCGGATCGGCAAGGGCGTGCGCGGGGCGCCTCGCGATGCGCTGGTGGCCGATATCGCGCCGCCTCATCTGCGTGGCGCCGCCTTCGGGCTGCGGCAATCATTGGACACCGTAGGGGCATTCCTGGGGCCTGTGATCGCCATCGGTCTGATGTATCTCTGGGCAAACGACTTCCGCGCCGTCTTCTGGGTCGCGGTGATCCCGGGCCTGCTCTCGGTGCTGCTGCTCATTGTGGGCGTGCGGGAGTCCGAACCTCATGGTGGAACGAAGCGCACCAACCCCATCAAGTGGGCGAATCTGGTGCGGCTGGGGCGTCCATACTGGCTGGTGGTCGCGATCGGAGCCATCTTTACGCTCGCCCGCTTCAGCGAGGCCTTCCTGGTGCTACGCGCCCAGCAGGTCGGCCTACCGCTCTACCTGGCACCGCTGGTCCTGGTGGCGATGAACCTCGTCTATTCACTGTCGGCCTATCCATTCGGCAAGCTGTCCGATCGCCTGCGTCACACCACGCTGCTAGCCTGGGGACTGGCCGTGCTGGTGCTCGCCGATCTCGTGCTGGCGCTGGGTACGCACTGGGCGGTCATTCTGGCAGGCGTGGCGCTATGGGGTCTGCACATGGGCATGACGCAAGGCTTGCTTGCCACGATGGTAGCCGACACGGCGCCTAGCGATCTACGAGGAACGGCGTTCGGCTTTTTCAATCTGGCAAGCGGGCTGGCCCTGCTCGTTGCCAGCGTGCTGGCGGGCCTGCTGTGGGACCGGCTGGGCGCAGCCTTCACGTTCTATGCGGGCGCAGCTTTCTGCGCCGCCACCATTGCGCTGATTCTTCTGGTCGCGCGCAGCCGGCGGCCGCGACCAGTTTGAGAGATGGCGGCGATCCATGAGACAGCCTATCCGCTTCAAACCGGATCTCACCGAACGCGAACTGGCCGAGATCTATACGCACACCGGCGAGCGAGCTGGTTTTCGTCCGGCGCAACGCCCGCTCGGACCGCCCGCCTGATCTTGCGAACGCGGGTTATCCGTCCACCGTGCAGAAGTGACACCACGATGAGCACCGCCATTCTCGAATCCGTGCTGAACCTGTCCGCATTGCGGCTTTGCCAAGCAAGAAACCATGCCCACAGACGCCTCCAGTTCTTCTAGGCCCGAGCTGCAAGGCACTGCTGCGGCGCCAACCTGGGCGACTGCTGTGTGTTCTATTCTTTCGGCTCGGTGCCATGCCCGCCCGTCCAGCAGCAGCGATGATTGTCCGCTTCTTGAGAGGCCCACAAAGGCTCGTCGGAGAGTCCTTGAGTATTCGCTCTTAATATCAAAATCCCAAGGATTTTCGATTTCATCATAACCGAAAAGCTTATGATAGCGAATTCCCGTATCTTGGCATGGGCCCGTGAAGGCGAGCGGCGAGAAGAGCCGGCCCTCCTGCGCCTCCAGCGTGAACACCGGAATGAACGACAACGTAATGATCAGCAGCGAGAAGAACAGGGCCGGCCCGACCTCGGCGGCAGATTCGCCGATCACGCGCCAGCGCTCGTGTTCGCCGAGTTCGCGCTGCGGGTTGTCGGCATGCCAGTGCTCGAGATGCTTGTGCGCGTTCTCGATCATGACCACCGCGGCATCGACCATCGCGCCGATGGCGATGGCGATCCCACCCAGCGACATGATGTTGGCATTCACGCCCTGGTAGCGCATCACCAGGAAGGCAGCCAGCACGCCCAGCGGCAGCGAGACGATGGCCACCAGCGCCGAGCGCAGGTGAAAGAGAAACACCAGGCAGACCAGCGCCACGACCGCAAATTCCTCGATCAGCTTGGTGGTGAGGTTGTCCACCGCCCGCTTGATCAGTGCCGACCGGTCGTAGGTCGTAACGATCTCGACGCCCTTGGGCAGGCTCTTCTGCAAGGTGGCGAGCTTGGCCTTGACCGCTTCAATGGTTTCCAGGGCATTCTTGCCCGAGCGCAGCACGATGATGCCGCCGGCGACTTCGCCCTGGCCATTCAGTTCGGCAATGCCACGCCGCATCTCGGGGCCGAGCTGCACGGTGGCAATGTCGCCCAGCCGTACCGGGATGCCCGCCTCACTGGTGACCAGCGGAATCTGGCGAAAGTCGTCCAGCGTTTTCAGATAACCGGTCGCCCGGACCATATACTCGGCTTCACCCAACTCCAGCACCGAGCCGCCGGTTTCCTGGTTGGCGCCCTTGAGCACTGCCAGCACCCTGGCTTGCGACAGGTTATAGGCGCGCAGCCGATCAGGCATCAGCACGATCTGGTATTGCTTGACCATCCCGCCGAGCGAGGCCACTTCGGCGACGTTGGGCAATGACTTGAGCTCGAAGCGCAGGAACCAGTCCTGCAGCGCCCGCAGCTGGCTGAGGTCATGCTGGCCGGTCTTGTCCACCAAGGCATACTCATAGATCCAGCCGACGCCGGTCGCATCGGGGCCGAGCGCGGGCTTGGCAGCTGCCGGCAGCCGCGATTGCACCTGGTTCAGGTATTCCAGCACGCGCGAGCGCGCCCAGTACAGGTCCGTCCCATCCTCGAACAGCACGTAGACAAAGGAATCGCCGAAGAACGAATAGCCGCGCACGGTCTTGGCGCCGGGCACGGACAGCATCGTCGTGGTCAGGGGATAGGTGACCTGATTTTCCACGATCTGTGGTGCTTGGCCGGGGAACGGCGTACGGATGATCACCTGCACGTCGGACAGGTCCGGCAATGCGTCGAGCGGCGTACTGCGCACGGCCCACAAGCCCCAGGCGGTAAGCATGGCAGTGGCCAGCAGCACCAGGAACCGGTTGCGGATGGAAGCAAGGATAAGCCGCGCGATCATGGCTTGGCTCCCTGCGAAGTGGCGGCGGGCTCAACCGACGACAGCGTCGCAGCGCCTTCGCTGTTCAGGTGGAAGCGGAAGCGGATGCGGTCACCAGGCTTGAATCCCTTTGGCATGCCGGAAGGCGGCGCGGCAAAGTCCATGGTCATGGCGCCCCACTGGGCCGACGGAATCGGCCCGTGGGAAATCGTCATGCCTTGCGCGCTTATTGCCTCCACACGCCCGACGCCTTCGTGCTCTGGCCCTGCGGCGGCGGCTGGTGCCGAAGCGGCCGGCGCTGCCGTCATGCGCTGCGCGGTACCGCGCAGGCTGGCTTCGGAATCGATCAGGAACTGGCCGGATACCACGACCTTCTGTCCCGCCTTGAGGCCTTCGACCACCTCGGTCTGCCCGCCAGAAGCAGCACCTGTCTTGACCTCGACCGGGCTGAAGCCGCCCTGGCCCGTTTCCACCATGGCAATCGTACGCGTCCCGGTGCGGATCAGCGACTCGGTCGGGACAAGCAGCCTGTCAGGTCCAGGTGCGGCATCGAAGCGGGCAGTCACGAACATGCCTGGCAGCAACTGACGGCCCTTGTTCTGCAGCTCGATCCGTACCTTGACAGTCCGGGTGCCTGTGTTGATGTCTGGCAGGATGGCGTCGACCTTGCCGGTCAGCGTTTGTCCGGTCAGGGCTGCCGCGACCGTGGACACGGTCTGTCCGGGCCGTAGCTGCGCGGCCTGGCTCTCCGGCACTTCGGCCAGCACCCATACCGTTGCCAGGCTGGCAATGCGAAACAGCGTCGTGCCGGGAGACACCGTCATGCCGTCACGCGCGCCGATCTCAGTGACGATGCCGTCTACCGAACTCGTAACGGTGAGCCGCGGCTGGAGCTTTCCGGTGCTCTGCACCAGGCGGATGTGGCTGTCGGTCATGCCAGCCTGCCGCATGCGGGCAATGGCTGCTTCGCGCAAGTCGCTCTGCAGGCTGCCTCCCATGCGGGCCACGGCCAGGTACTCCTCTTGCGCGGCGACCCATTCAGGCGAGTAGATCTGCGCCAGTGGCTGGCCTTTACGGACCGGATCCAGCGTCGTCCTGGCATACGCATGCTCGACGAACCCGGTCGTACGGGCCTGGAGCACTTCGATGCCGCGTTCGTTGATCGCGACATTCCCTGGAACTTCGAGTGCGGATTCCAGCCGGCCTGCTTTTACCTCTGCCGTCCGGATACCAAGGTTCTGCGTCACGCGGCTGTCGATGGTGACGGCCGCGCCGCCAGTGGCTTCCTCGTACACGGGCGACAACGCCATATCCATAAAGGGCGACTTGCCTGACTTGTCAAAGCGCTGGCCTGGCACCATCGGATCATGCCAATAGAGGATGCGCTTGCCCGTTTTGGGATCGATATCACCAGCCTTGAGGCCCGCATCACCGGGGCCGCCCGCGGACGTCGTCGTCGCGGCCGTATGCTGGCGTCCCTGTAGTTGGCCGAGGTAGTAGGCACCGCCGACGCTCGCCACCACGATGAGAGCCGTCACGGTCCGTGCAATTGTGGTCTTTTTCATGGTTGGATCCCTTGCGTCGACGTGGGTTGCGCGGCAGTCGGCAACGGCATCAGGAAGGTGAGCTCTGCCCACAGCCGGGCGGTAGCGGCCTCGAGCTTGAGGCGTTCGAGCGAGATGTTGAGCGCTTTTCGGCTGGCGTCCGCGACGGCTGTCAGGCTGCCGGCGCCGGCGCGATAGGCGGTCAGGGCGGCCTCGGTTTGCGCCTTCGCCAGTGGCAAGGTGGTATTCCGATAGCGCTCCAGGCGCGACTGGCTGAGTTGCAGTTCAGCCTGCTTGCCGCGGAGCTGGCCGATCAAGCCCCGGCGGACCGATTCGGCTTGTGCCCGTGCGGCGTTGGCCTGCGCGAGCTTGGAGGCCAACTCGCGGTCCTGGCGATTCTTCTGGTCCCAGGGCACTGGGAGCGAAACGTTCAGCGACACCATGTTCGAATAGGCGGGGCCGCGCTGGCTGTACATCAGCTCGACGCTGACGTCTGGAATCTTGCTCTCGCGCGCGACCCGGCTTTCTGCCTCTGCCACGCCAACCTGGGCCTCCGCGGCCGCGACGTCTGGCAGTTGCAGGACGCCGGCGGCATCAAGAGTCTCCAGCCACGCCGGCGCATCGAACGCGGGACGCTCGGTCAGTGGCTGCTCCGCGGCGTCGCCGACCCACCGGCGCAGCATCGCCCGGGCCGAAGCGACCGTGGCGCGGGCTTCGTCTTCGCGATCCTGCAGTTGCTGCAATTCAAGCTCGGCCGCCAGGATATCGGCGCGCGAACCGCGGTTGCCGCGATAGGCAGCCTGTGCCACATCCACCAACAGCTTGATCGACTGCGCCTGTTCGGTGAGCACGCCGTACGCGCGTTCGGCATACCAGCGGTCAAGCCATGCCGTAGCGGTGCCGCGCTGCACGGTGGCCAGCGCCACCGTGCGTTGGGCCTCGGCCGAAGACGCCTCGGCCTCGAAACGCTCGCCGCGGGCCTGGCGCTTCGCCGAGCGCGTGAATTCCTGCATCAAGCTGATCGACCGCATGGTCATTGAATCCGTGCCAAGCGAGAACCGGTCAGGGCCATTCGCCGGTACGTTGTTGACGCCGACCTTCAGGATGGGGTCCGGCAACTGCCTGCCTGCGACTGCCATCTCAATGGCTGACTGGACCGCCGACCGCGATGTCTCGGCATCGGTCGAGCGCGACGATGCGAGCGCGACCGCTTCCTGCAAGGAGAGTGCGGCCGCGGATTGCGCCCATGCCGTAGGGATGACGGCAAGCAGCGTGATGGCGAACGCCAGCCGGCGCCCGCACATGGTGGAGAAACGCAAATGCATAAAGCCTCCGCAAAGCAACGACCACCCTGAAGACTATGGCTCAGGGGACGATAGCAGGCGTTGCTTCGGAGGCTACGTTCGGAAACAGCAGTTGAGGATGGGGAGGGAGCGTGGCGGCCCGCGCGGAATCGCGTCGCGGGGAACCGCTACGCGATGTGCCAGTACTGGTACCGGGGTGGGCACCACCAGGTTGACGAGCACCGGCTGGAAAACGGGAATCTGCGGCGTTGCATGATCGGCCGACTTGGAGCCGAGCTGGCAGTGCTCCTGGCAAAGCCCGTCATGTATTCCTGGGCCGGCGTCTTCCTTGGCCATGTCGGGGCAGGCTTCGGTCATGCCGGCCATCTCCTGCGTCGCCCCCACCGAATACCGGCTGCCATCGCAGGCATACGCCGCCGCTGCCAGTTGCACTGTCAGGAAAGCGCTTAGCAGGAATACGGCAAGCCAAAGCCGACGGAGGGTGGTACGCACGTGTGATGCCCGGTTTGGCAGGAATGGTAGCAGTGTTTGGCTTCTTGCGGCACATGCCGATTGTGGCAGTTTGTCGCACATCAGGTCCGCGCTGCCGACCGTCAGCACTGTCAACGCCCCGACGGCCCGCGGACGGCCCGCGACGCGTCGGGGCAAACCGGCCTGTTACTTAGGCTGCGCCATCATTTCGCGACATGCCTTCATCATTGCCGCGTGGTCCTCCATCATCATCGGCTGGTGAGGTGTTGCTTTTTGCGCTTGGGCTTGGGCTTGCTTCGCGGCACGCGCCTTCTCAATCACACTCCAGTCGGGGCCAGCTATGGCCGCGAGGGATACGGCTGCGGTCATGGCGCCGGCCACAGTGAGCAAGATCGTCGTCATGATATTCCCCGTTGACTGCGAGCAGCATGGTGCCGTCGATGCCGGAAACGGCTGGCGGCAGTCGCTGCTGCTGGTGCGGGACAGGCGCTCACAGGCGTGGGCGCGTAAGCGCACGCCATGAACCAGCGCTGTCCGCGTTCGGATACCTCAGGAGACTATCGCTTGAGGTGGCCGCTCAAGGGGCGGCGACACAACGGAGAAATAAGGGAGTTCCGGATGAGCGAGCAGGATAGATTCCCAAAGGCTCGCAGCGCTCCCCGTCATTGCCGGCGTGACGGCGGCGGAGGCACAGGTTGCAGTGCACGTCGAGTGAACGGAGTTGCCGGACGGCGCGCCGGCGGCACAGTGGCCTAGCGTATCGCAGCCATCCCCGGTGCCAGCCCCCTCACCGCCGGTCTGGGCAGCGTACGCTTGAGCACCCGCCACGCCGAACGTGCAGCAGCGCTCCGCAGACATATAAAGGGTGCGTAACGGGAACGCCACAGCGAGCGTCACCAGCAGGATGACTCGCCAGAGTTGCTTCATATGCTCACACCCTCGTGCCAGACGTACGACCTGAAGCAGGTGCCGTCTGTCCTTGCATGCCTTCAGTATAGGAGGCGCTTATCTGTGGGGCCGGGGCGCAATCCCACTCAGCGCAGCGGCTTGCGGGCTCGCAGCAGTGCGCCACCACAAGATATGCCTCGTCCAGTTGCCGGCTGTCTTGGTCTTGGCCAGCCATGGCTTCGAGGGCGCTCAGGAGCAGATCGGCGACGACATATTGTTCTTGATCGCATGCCCGCCTGAACACTGCAAGAACATCGTCAGTCAAGGTCTGTGTAGCGGCAGTCATGACGTCACCTCCGCGCGAGAGCGTCCCGCATCCTGGTTGAGGTTCCCTTTTCGACGGACGTTGTGGTCTGTCTACCCAACTATGGACCTTCCCACAGGGGGAAGGTCAAGCAACGTCAACTGTTCCTCAGCGCGAATTCGACAGTCGGGCTTGACGCGCTTCGTGCCGTGGATGACATCGAAGACTCGACTGACAACTCTCGCTACAGCTTACCGGGATGTAATGACTGCGTAACGCCTTAGTGAGGGACGGCCTCATACCATTGGATTCAAGAGGTCAATGCCTCGAAACTTCAATGGAGTGCACCATGAAAACCAACAAGTCCTTGGCCGCCGCGCTGGTTCTTTCGGCGTTGTCCATCTCCTCTGCATGGAGCACCGACAAGTTGAAGACCAACGCCGGCGATGACGTGGCGCAGCATGTTCAGCGCCAGGCTGCAGAACCCGCTGCAGCTCCGGCAGCAGGCCAAAGCGCAACGCGTGTCGGTTCGCAGGCCGCCATTTTTGGCAGCCAGGTACCTGCGGGAACAGCCTCCCGCACAGTGGCGGTGACCCCCGGCATGAAGCACGTCAACGTTGCGTCCGGCGACACCGTGACGTTCCGGAGTGGGGGGCAGCAGGCAACGTGGAAGTTCGCTGAGTCGATTCGCGGAACGACCGTAGACCTGGGCATCCTCTTGCCGGGCATGCCGAATGCTCAAGGTGTACGCGTCTATATCGAACGTAGTCAGCTCTTTACCGGCGGCTGACCTCGGTACCCGGTCGGACCGAATCTGACCTACCCATCGTGCTACCCGAGATGACCGCTTTGTCATGTTGGTGTCACGGCTCGGTGGGGTACCGCCTTCTACACTGTGTTGGCAGGCTCATGGAGCCCATTATCGAAAAAGGAGAAGCAAAATGCGTACGTGTATATTGAAGAAGACTGCTCTTTTCGCACTGACTGTTGCAACCCTCGGCGGCGTGGCCGGCATGGCAAATGCCGGCGTGACCTCGCCGCGCGATTCCTTCACTGATGGCGCCCATGCGATGGGCACGCGCGATCCGTTCAGCGATGGCAGCCACGCGATGGGTACGCGCGACCCGTTCAGTGACGGCAGCCACGCCGTTGGAACGCGCGACACCTTTACGGACGGCGCCTGATCCACGCCTCTCACTGCAGGCGCAGCCATCCAGGTACGGACGTCTTGCAGGCATCCGACCATGGGCCGCGAAAAGAGCGGCCCACGGGACACGACTGCTTCGGCGGCGGTGTCGTCTTCCCTGATACGAAGCACAAGGCCGCAGCTCGGCTTGCGGCAGTCCCGTGCTCAGCACTTCGCCATTCCAAAGGCGCCTTCTCATTGGCGGCCAACCCATACTGGACCCAAGCGCGGTTAGCCTTTTGAGAGCAGTCCTGCCACCGGTGCACCCTCCTTGCGCTTGACCTTACAACGATGGGAACGTCTAAGCTGGCGTCATCAGGCGTGACATGGAAGTCCCGCACCTCTGATGCCCGTCATCTTGGTGTATGGAGCGTGTCATGAAAAACTGCACCCCCCAATCGTCAGCCTCCGGCAGGGCGGCCCATGGATTCATGCGTTTTCGCTACTTCTGTTGGGTTGCGGTAGCCGGCGTTGCGGCAATTGCTCTTGGCGTTCGGGACTGGAGCCACGTTGCCTCCTGGCTACCCTTTGCGCTAGTGTTGCTGTGTCCGCTGATGCATTTCTTCCATGGCAGCCACCGGGGCCACGGCAAGGCCGCAGTAACAGGCAAGTCGGATGTCTCAGTGGATGCCCGGCCCAACAACTAAGGGAGCCAGGATGAACCGGACAAGCAACGAACGCGATGCAACGGAGCCTGGCCGCCACGGCGCCGGTGCACATACCTCGGCTCAGGACCAGGCCGATCATGACCATCATCACGAGCATGCGCATCACCATGACCATGTTCATGAACAGGCTGGCACTGGCACCGGGGCGGCGGAGGCCCTCAAGGATCCGGTCTGCGGGATGAGCGTCTCGGCCGATTCCAGATTCCAGGCCGAGCATGCCGGGGCTCGTTATTATTTTTGCAGCGCGTCCTGCCAGCAGAAATTCGAGGCCGATCCGGGCAAGTACACGATCGCGTCTGAGCCGCCCTCGGCGGAGCCTGCCGCCGAGGGCACGATCTATACCTGTCCCATGCACCCGGAGATCCGCCAGGATCATCCGGGCAACTGCCCGAAGTGCGGCATGGCGCTGGAACCGTTGTTGCCGGAGCTGGATGAAGGCGAGAACCCCGAGTTGGTGGATTTTCGTCACCGCTTCTGGTGGACGCTACCGCTTACCGGTGTGGTGTTCGTACTGGCCATGTTCGGGCATCGCCTTGGCTGGATGCAGGTGTCGACCCAGAGCTGGGTCGAGCTTGCATTGGCGACGCCTGTGGTGCTGTGGGCGGGCTGGCCGTTCTTCGTGCGGTGTTTCCAGTCGATCGTCAACCGCAGTCCGAACATGTGGACGTTGATCGGAATCGGCACTGGTGCGGCCTATGTCTACAGCGCCATTGCGACCGTCATCCCAGGCGTATTTCCGCAGGCGTTCGCCGAGCATGGCCGCATCGGTGTGTACTTCGAGGCCGCGGCGGTAATCATCTCCCTCACGCTGCTGGGTCAGTTGCTTGAGCTCAGGGCCCGCTCCCAGACTTCCGCCGCCATCAAGTCGCTGCTGGGACTGGCGCCCAAGACGGCGAGGCGTATCGGTCCCGACGGAGCCGAGGAGGACGTGCCGCTCACCCATGTCCACGTGGGCGACCTGCTGCGCGTGCGGCCCGGCGAGAAGGTGCCGGTCGATGGTGTGGTAACGGAAGGCACCAGCGCGGTCGACGAATCGATGATAACCGGCGAGCCCATTCCGATCACCAAGCGCGTCGGCGACCGCGTCATCGGTGCCACGATGAACACGTCGGGCAGCCTCGTCATCCAATCCGAAAAGGTCGGCTCCCAGACCGTGCTGTCCCAGATTGTCCAGATGGTGGCGCAAGCTCAGCGGTCGAAGGCGCCGATGCAGCGGATGGCGGACAAGGTTGCCGGCGTCTTCGTCCTCGGTGTCATCGGCATTGCAGTGCTGACCTTTGTCGCGTGGGGACTTTTCGGCCCCGAGCCGAGCTGGGTGTTCGGGCTCATCAATGCCGTCGCGGTGCTGATCATCGCATGTCCGTGCGCGCTGGGTCTTGCCACGCCGATGTCCATCATGGTTGCAAGCGGCAAGGGCGCTTCGAACGGCGTGCTGTTCCGCGACGCCGCTGCGATCGAAAACCTGCGCAAGGTCGATACCCTGATTGTCGACAAGACCGGGACGCTCACCGAGGGTCGTCCTGTTTTTGAGCGCGCGATCGGCACAAATGGTTATGCCGAGGAGGAGGTGCTGCGGTTAGCCGCCAGCCTGGATCAGGGCAGCGAACATCCTCTGGCGGCCGCGATTGTTGAAGCAGCCCGTGAGCGCGGCCTGCAGTTGGAAAAGCCGGAGGGCTTCGAGTCGAGCTCCGGGATCGGGGTAAGAGGCAAACTGGGCGGCAGGAATGTCGCGATCGGAAATACTGCGCTCATGGAAACCGAAGGAGTTCCCATCGATCCGCTTGTGACGCAGGCCGATGAGCTGCGTGCGCAAGGCGCCAGCGTCATGTATCTCGCTGTCGAAGGCAAGCTTGCTGGCCTGCTCGCTGTCTCGGACCCGGTCAAGGCCACCACGCCAGAGGCGCTGGCGCATCTCAGGGAGGAAGGTATCCGTGTCGTGATGGCGACCGGCGACGGGATTGCAACGGCAAAGGCTGTGGCCGGGAAACTCGGCGTTGACGAGTTCCACGGCGAGGTGAAGCCGGCGGACAAGCTTGAACTTGTCAGCTCCCTGCAACAGGCAGGCGCGGTGGTCGCCATGGCGGGCGACGGCATCAATGATGCCCCGGCGCTGGCGAAAGCCGATGTGGGCATTGCCATGGGCACCGGCACTGATGTCGCGATGAACAGCGCTCAGGTCACGCTGGTCAAAGGGGACTTGCGCGGGATTGCCCGTGCCCGGCAACTCTCGCAAGCGACCGTTCGAAACATGAAGCAGAACCTTGGTTTTGCGTTCATTTATAACGCCTTGGGCGTTCCGCTGGCCGCAGGCGTTCTGTATCCAATGACAGGCCTGTTGTTGTCGCCGATGATTGCGGCGCTGGCGATGAGCTTGAGTTCTGCCTCGGTCATTACCAATGCGTTGCGGCTCAGGAAGGCTGTTACCTGAGGCTCGTGCCGGCAGATCCGGGCGACCCTATTCATTTCTCAGGAGTCAGATTTAATGACGAAGCTTCTTTTCACTGCGGCATTGCTGGCCATCGGCGTCACGGCGCACGCGGCCTCACCGTCTATGGTGGTGTACAAGGATCCAAATTGCGGCTGCTGCGAGGCTTGGGTCCAGCATCTGAACGGGGCCGGCATCCGCACCAAGGTCGTCAATTCGAGCGATGTCTCCGCCATCAAGGCGAAGCTGGGAGTTCCGACACAATTGAGCTCGTGCCATACCGCGGTGTTGGAAGGTACCGGCCAGATCGTGGAGGGGCACGTGCCAGCGGCAGCGGTCAGGAAACTGGCCGCGAGCTCCGCCGTGAAAGGCGTGGCAGTGCCTGGCATGCCGGCAAACTCCCCCGGCATGGGCAAGATGGACGGTAATCTTGTGACGGTTGATCTTGGCGGCAAGCCGTTCTCAAAAAACTAAGGTCGGCGAGGATCGGCCACCAGGTCAGGCGCCAACATGGAAGATTCGAGCAAGCCACGCTGGCGGATCGCCGGGCTGATTGCGCTCGGCGCGGCGGCTGCGACCGCCGTTGCACTGCATACTAAGCGGTATATCGAGGCGCCCGTTGACGCCGGGAAAGCGGGCGATGCGCGGCAGCTTCGCATTGATGCCGCCGATTTGGTACGGGTTGCGCAGGGTCGGAAGATCTACGCGCAGCAGTGTGCGGCGTGCCATGGCGCCAACCTGGAGGGCCAACCCGACTGGCGCATGCGGCTGCCCAACGGCCGGATGCCGGCGCCTCCGCATGACGCTTCGGGCCACACATGGCATCATCCCGACGCCGTGCTGTTTGCTATTACCAGGAACGGCCTGGTCTCGGGCGTTACCGCACCAGCCGGCTATCTGAGCGACATGCCAGCATTCGGACCGTCGCTATCCGATGAAGACATCATCGCAGTGCTGGCGTATATCAAGAGTACCTGGCCACAGAAAATCGCAGCCGCTCAGCGGGAGGTCACGGAACAGTACGCGGCGCGCAAGTAGGGCGCCGCCCCGGATCCGGTGAGAATTTCGCTGCTATTTGACCGTTACCTTGCCCACCATGCCTGCTTCGTAATGCCCGGGCAGCAGGCAGGCGAAATCAACGGTTCCCGGCCGATCGAACTTCCAGATCAGCACGCCTTGCTGACCCGGCGCGAGCGATACCTGGTTGGCCTCGGCATGCCGGGTCATTGGCATGTTGCGCATGCTCCCTCAATTCGCTGCTGGTCCCGATGACCATCTCGTGTTCCACCTTGCCGGTATTCCGGACAACGAAGCGCACGGTATCACCGGCCTTGACCGAGATCTTGTCAGGTGTGAAACGCATCGTGTCATGCATGGCCACCTTGACGGTGCGGGTCACCCTGGCCGGTCCCCGGGCTTGCCAGCGTTCTGGCTGGCGGTCTGACCGTGGCCGTCCCGATGGTCCCCCATGTTTCCCGCTGCGAGCGCCACCAATGGCACGATGGCCATAGCCAGCAATAGTTGCTTGGTCGGATTCATGCAGGCCTCCTTGGCAAGTTGCTGTGGTGGCCGGTTGCGAGGGGATACCCTTGCGAGATACTGGCCGATTACATCCCAGCCGGCGAAAGGACGCCGAGCGATGCCACCAGCGCCAAAATCAGCGTTGCGGCGCTGGTCTCGAACATCAGGCTGCGGCGCAACGTACGTACGGCCCCATCGTGATCGCCCGTCTTTACTGCCTGTTCGAGTTGCGGGGCGTGCCTAAAGCGGTTCGCTGCAGCCAGTGCCAGCATGGTGCCAAACAGCGTGAGCTTGACAATCAGCAGGCCGCCATACGATGTGAGAGAGAGATCGTCTGGCAGCGTCGGGCCGACGATCACCCAGTAGTTCATCGCGCCCGTGACCGTCAATGTTGCGACCATGATCGTGCCCACCTGCGCAAATCCGTTGGACGTACGGCTGAGCAAGGCGGCCGTTGCCGGTGACGACGGCCTTGACAGTATCACGAACGCGACAAGCGCGCCGACCCAGGCACCTGCGGCCATCAAATGGGCGATATCGGAGGCGAGGTGGAGATACCGCTGCCCGCCGTCACCCATGGCGCCATGCCCCGCCCACGCGAGCGTCGACAGGGCAATGCCGGCGGTGGCGGCGAGAGCGCCGAACTGGAAGCGCGGCCACCGGCGGGCAAACAACGCAAGCAGCAAGCAGAGGAGCAGGGCAACCAGCCGCACCGTCCAGGCGGCGCCGAAATCGGTGCCCGTCAGAATCATTTCGAAGACGTGGCTCTGCAGCTCTGAATACTCGGATGCGCCGGTCATGCCTTTGGCCATCACCACCATGTTCGCAAGCGACAGGACGATGCCGAGCGCTGCGATCACCGCAGTGACCGTCACATGGCGCGAGCCGATGCGCGACGACAATTCTTCGCGGCGAAGCGCGTAGAGTCCGAACAGCGGGAGCCCGAACAGCGTCGTCAGGTCGAAATAGAGTGCAAAGCGCACCGAAACGGTTACCCAGTCCATATGCGGATTACTTGACCGTGAAGGCGATATTCCCGTTGATCGGATGGGTATCGGACGACACGGCGCGCCAGTCCACGCGATAGGTGCCGGGCACCAGCGGCTGAGCCGGGGTGATGACCATGGTCTTCGGATCATCGCTGCCGGAAACCTTGGCGGCGACCTTCATCGGCGCATGGTCGGCCATGCCCGGCATGCCGGTCATGACGAGGTTGGCGCCGGAGAATTTGGTCATCAGGTCTTCTGAGAACTTCAGTTCGATCTTCTGCGGCGCAGAAACCTCGGCCTTGTCAGCCGGCGTCGACGAAACCAGCTTCGGGTGTGCGAAAGCCACGGAACTGGCCAAGGCGGCGGCGATTGCCAGCGTGGATTGCAGGAGGGAACGGGGCGCTTGCATGATGAACTCCGGATAGATGCGGGTTAAATACGCTGTTAAAACCACATGCGAACACCCGCCACGAAGCGAGTCTCGCCACTACGTCCGCCGGACGCACGAACCATGTCGGCGGTATTGCCAAAGGTCTGGTAACGCTCGACACCGATATACGGTGCGAACTGACGGCTCACCTCATAGCGCAGGCGCACGCCTACGGCGCCATTGGCCAGGCCGCTGCCGATACCGACGGCGGGGTCGTTCTTGCCGTAGAAATTGGCCTCGATCCTGGGCTGCAGGATCAGGCGTTGCGTAATCAGCAGTTCATATTCGGCCGACAGGCGCAGGGCGGTCCGACCCTCGGTACCCAGGTAGCCGGTCGCGTCCACCTCGAACCAGTACGGCGCCAGGCCTTGCACACCGAAGGCCAGCCAGTTGCGGGCAGGACGCCCGTAGCCGGCGTCGTTCCGAATACCTAGCTGCGTATCCCAATAGGTGGCAATTGCATGGCCCCACAGCAGTTCAGTCCGGGCTTCGTGGACTTTGCCTTTCTCGACCTCGCCTTCAGCCTTGATCACGAACTTGTTGTAGGTGCTGCCGAACCAGGCCTGGGCTTCATAGGCGGCGGCATTGCTGTCGCTGCCTTTGACCCATTCCAGTCGGTCCACCAGGAGGGAAGCAAACAGGTGTTCGTCCGCCATATGCAGCGATCGGGTCGGTCCAATGGCGTATTTGCCAACACCAAGTTGGTAGCCGCCCGAATAGGCGTGCGGATCGCGGGCATCCGGCGGGGCGGTTCCGCCTTGCATGTTCATGTCGCCATGGTCCATGCCCTGCATCGCGCCTTGGTCCATGGTTTGCATCGAGCCCTGGTCCATGGTTTGCACCGAGCCGTGATCCATGCCCTGCATCGAACCGTGGTCCACGCCCTGCATCGCGCCTTGGTCCATGGTTTGCATCGAGCCGTGATCCATGCCCTGCATCGAACCGTGGTCCACGCCTTGCATTGAGCCGTGGTCCATGCCTTGCATACTGCCGGCTTGGCTCGGGGACTTCGGTTGTGAGGCGGCCTTGGCCTTTTCCGTTGTACCAGAGGACGTTGACTCGGCCTGGCCGTCTGGCGTGTGGGAGTGCTGCGCCCATGCGACGCTCATGCCCGCGGAAGCGAGCACGGCGGCGACGACTGTTCTTGTGTGCTTGTACATGGCGTATGCGTATTCAGTTAGAGGTCAGGCCACCAACACTTCGCGGAACATCCCCGCATCCATGTGCATCATCAGGTGGCAATGCCACGCCCAGCGGCCGAGGGCGTCCGCGGTGACCAGGAAACTGATGCGCTGTGCCGGCTGTACCGGAATCGTGTGCCGGCGCGCCTGGAACCTGCCGTCTGGAGCCTCCAGCTCGCTCCACATCCCGTGCATATGCATGGGGTGGGTCATCATCGTGTCGTTGTGGAGGATGACGCGCAGCCGCTCGCCATGCTTGAAATAGACAGGCGTCGACTTCCCGAACTCAACGCCGTCGAATGACCAGGTGTAGCGCTCCATGTTGCCGGTCAGGTGCAGTTCCACCTCACGTCCAGGGCCACGCGCATCCAGGGGACCGCCGATGGTGTGCTGGTCGGCCAGCGTGAGTACCTTTCGGCCATTGTTGCGCAGGCCGATGCCGGCATCGGCCAGGTTGGTGCGGGCCGTGTCCACGCGCATATCCGTGCTGGCGCCGTACTCGGTCTTCGCATGTCGGGCCTTGGTGCTTGGAACCTTGAGCGAATTGTCCGCTGCCATGCCGGCCATGGTGTGCTGGCTGTGGTCCATCGGCATCGTCCCGTGGTTCATGCCGGACATGGCCATGCCCCCGTGGTTCATCCCGCCATGGTCCATCCCTTGCATGCTCATGCCACCATGATCCATGCCTTGCATAGCCATGCCCCCATGGTTCATGCCACCGTGGTTCATGGCCGCATGGTCCATGCCCCCCATATCGCCCATCATGTCCACCATGGTCAGCCACTCGACCTTGTCGAGGGCTGGAACCGGTGCACTCAGGCCTTCGCGGACGGCCAGCGTGCCGCGGGCGTAGCCCGTCCTGTCCATGGCTTGGGAGAAGATGGTGTAGGCATCGTCCCGGGGTTCCACCACCACGTCGCAGGTTTCGCCGGGACCGAATCGGAATTCGTCTACCGTGATGGGCTCGAGATCCTGTCCGTCGACCTGCACCACCTTCAGCTTCAGGCCCGGAATGCGTACGTCGTAGAACGTGTTGCCTGCCCCATTGATAAATCGTAACCGGACTTTCTCGCCGGGCTTGAACAGACCTGTCCAGTTGCCGGAGGGCGTGACGCCATTGGTCAGGAAGGTCAGCGTTGCAGCCGAGAGGTCCGCGAGGTCGGTCGGGTTCATGCGCATTTCGTTCCACATCTTCCGCTTGGCGAGTGCGCTCTTCATGCCCTCACTGGAGACGTCACGGAAGAAGTCGATGACCGTCGGCTGGTTGTAGTTGTAATAGTCGCTCTGGACTTTCAGTTTCGAGAGGACCCGCATCGGATCCTCATCGGTCCAGTCGGACAGCAATACCGTGTAGTCGCGATCGGCCTGGATCGGGTCCTTGCCTGAAGCAGGATCGATAACGATACCGCCGTATACGCCGGTCATCTCCTGGAAGCCGGAATGCGAGTGATACCAATAGCTGCCGGTCTGGCTGACCTTGAAGCGATAGGTGAAGGTCTGGCCGGGGGAGATGCCGGCGAAGCTGATGCCTGGCACGCCATCCATCTGGAACGGGAGGATGATGCCGTGCCAGTGGATCGAAGTGGGCTCGCGCAGGCGATTCGTGACCCGAATGGTCACGGTGTCGCCTTCGCGCCAGCGCAGCGTGGGACCGGGCAGCATGCCGTTGATGGTGGTTGCTACACCAGGCTTGCCGGTGAAGTTGACCGCCGATTCGGCGATCACCAGGTCGAATTCCGTCCCGCGCAGGACTGGGGCAGTGCCGTACCCGGCACGCCGAGGGGCGTCTGCCTGCGCCCAAGCGCTGCCGCCAAGGCCGGCCAATCCCGCCATCACGCCGCCTGCCGCCAGGCCTTGCACGAAACGGCGGCGCGGAAGGTTGGGCAGAACAATGCCAGACGGTCGATCGCGTCGCATGAAATGAGTCCTCGTTTGCTGGAATGGCCGCGTCGTAAGGCGGCATGTTGAGAGTAACGAGAGGGAGGCTACCGCCAACTTACCCCAACATTACATTCTGGTAAGGTTCCGGTCACTTACGCGCCGTCTGGTTAGACTAGCCGCAGGAAGAGCAGGATTGGCACGCTTGCTCGCAGTGCAAATATGGGGAGGCTCGCAATGAAGCTGCTGGTGGTAGAGGACGAGTCGAAGACCGGCGAATACCTTCGCCAGGGCTTGACCGAGGCGGGCTTCGTCGTCGATCTGGCTGCCAATGGGATCGACGGCCAGCACTTGGCAATGAATGAGTCCTACGATCTCATCATTCTCGACGTGATGCTGCCGGATGTCGATGGCTGGCGCATTCTGCAGACCATCCGTGGCGCTGAAAACGCCGTCCCGGTTTTGTTCCTGACGGCCCGCGACAGCGTGGCTGACCGCGTCAAGGGCCTTGAACTGGGCGCCGACGATTATCTAGTCAAGCCCTTTGCATTTTCCGAGTTGCTGGCCCGGGTGCGCACCTTGTTGCGTCGTGGGACCGTACAACTGGCAATGGACCGCATTCAGGTCGGAGACTTGGTGCTCGACTTGGCACGGCGGCGGGCTTCGCGCGCCGGTCGGCGGATTCCTCTGACCAGCAAGGAATTTGCCTTGCTCGAACTGCTGGCCCGCCGACGTGGGGAGGTCCTGCCGCGGTCGTTGATTGCCTCCCAGGTCTGGGACATGAATTTCGACAGCGACAGCAACGTCATCGATGTCGCCATTCGCCGTCTGCGGGCGAAGATCGATGACGATTTCGAGCCCAAGCTCATCCAGACTGTCCGCGGCATGGGATACGTACTGGAAATGCCGGAGGGCCAGGAATGAGGCAGCGTCTGTCGCTGACAATGCGGTTGACGATCCTGTTTTCAGTGTCATCCGCGGTCGTGTTGCTGGGTCTCGGGATATTGATCTGGCTGGCGATGGACCACCATTTTGCCGAAGAGGACTATGTGGTCCTGGGCGACAACATTCGCCTGATCCAGAAGATTGCCGGGGAACAACCGGTCGAAGGCCTTCCGGCCCGATTAAGGGATATGGTGGAGCACCATCCGGGATTCGTGGCGCATGTCCAGACCGCTCAGGGCCAGGCCCTGTATGGGACGGGTGGCTTTAATTTCGGGACGGCGTTCGAGGCGCTCGCCCGGCTCCGGCCGGGCGAAAACACCTTTGTCTGGCAGCAGAACGGCCAGGAGTACCGGGGGATGCGTGCGCTTGCCAGTGTTGCGGATGGAAGAGGTGGCCCCTTGACCGTCGTGGTCGCCATGGACACAGAGATCCATGCCCATTTCATGCACGCCTTTCGCAGATCCCTTGCGTTCTACATCACGCTGGCCGCGGTCGCGAGTGGCCTGTTCGGGTGGTGGGCAGCCCGGCGCGGCCTGGCGCCGTTGCGGATGATGGCCTCGCGCGCCAAAGATGTCACCGCGCACAAGCTGGACGCGCGCATGCCAGTGGAAGCCGTGCCGGTGGAAATGGCGGACCTGGCTGTAACCCTGAACGCCATGCTCGAGCGCCTGCAGGACGATTTTCGGCGGCTCTCCGAGTTTTCGTCCGATCTCGCGCATGAACTGCGCACGCCGATCACGAACCTGATGACCCAGACGCACGTCGTACTGTCCCAGCCACGCGACGCCGCAAAATACCGCGACGTGCTTGCCTCCAATGCGGAAGAGCTGCAGCGCCTGGGCCGCATGGTCTCCGACATGCTCTATCTCGCAAAGATGGAACACGGTATCACGCTGCCGAACGAGGAGGCCATCAATGTCACTGACGAGGTGCGCGCGCTGTTCGAATTCTATGACGCGCTTGCGGAAGACAAAGGGGTGCACCTGCGCCTTCGAGGCCAAGCTAGGATTGTCGGCGACCGCCTGATGGTGCGTCGGGCCCTCAGCAACCTGCTGTCGAACGCGCTGCGCTACACGCCTAAAGGCAAGGGGATTCTGGTCGAGGCTAGGGAACAACCCGGCAATGTAACTATCGTCGTGGAGAACGAGGGCGCGGAGATAAGCCCGGAACTGTTGCCGTCCATCTTTGACCGATTCTTTCGCGCCGACAAGTCAAGGACCCGAGCGGAGTCCGAGAGCGTGGGCCTGGGCCTGGCTATCACGCAGGCGATCATGGCCGCGCACGGCGGCAAGATATCGGCCGAGTCGTCTGCAGGGAAGACCCGCTTTACCCTGACGTTTCCGCTGCAGGCCAGATGATGGGGCATGTTGCCGCCGGTTTCACAAGTGCCACGCAAGGGCGGCGAATCGGGACAGGGATTTTTCGCTTGTCATCGTCGTGTAATTACTCCGTAAGGTGAATCCGCGCGGGCTGTCGATGTTGCCATTGGAACGTCGGCTGGTGAATCAGGTCTTTTCAGGGGCGCTTCCAGCTCTTGGATAAGGCAAAGCTCTTCGGGGCCGGGCGCATCGTGTTCTGGCGCGGCGGCAGTGTCTGGATCGGTCATGCGGAAGAGGAAGCCGATTTCCATGCGCATCACGCAATCCAGCGGCGGCGATCATCTCCGCTCATTACCCGCACGCCTTCGAGGCACGGGGCGAGCTCGTTGCGCTGATTTTCACCGAACCCGAATCGCGCGAAGGACGGATGCCGTTGTGAGACCGGACCACGCGGCGTGGTCCGCCCGCGGCATCTTCACCATTCCCGATCTGGCGAATTATTTTTATCCGGCATAGTGAAAATAATGCGTGCGCCTGCGGGCCGCAATGCCAGTGCGGAGCTGGATGCGCCTGTGGGCCGCAATGCCAGTGTATGATGCACTAACAATTGTGACGGGGCTGGCTCCATACGCCGCAGTGAACGCCTCTTCGCTTGCCCAGCCCAAGATGGGCAAGGCGCCGAGGGTGGCCCACACCTTGCACTGACCCAATAGAATCCCCGCCCTGCAGGACCTTCCGCGGCCGTAATCTGTTCGCGGCCTCGCAGGCAGGCCTGGTGAACAACCTAAACGACGGCATGAGCTGGGGCATCACGGATAGTGTCGACGCGGCCTTGGTCGCCCCGCCGGCTGCGATCTGCACATGCTCGCGCGTGTCGCGCACGACCAGCATCGACAACAGAGTTCCCAGCACGGCATAGCCGATGCCAAGGAGACCATTGCCGTGCCCAAGCCGAGCAGGACGCTGGCGATGAGCCACCAGACGACTTGGCCAGTAGCGGCCGTGAGCAAAAGGCCTGCGGCCTGCACCCACATGCCGGCCACGATGAGGCCCTTGCGGCCCCAGCGATCGCTGAGCGGGCCGGTAACAACCTGACAAACGCCCCACACGACCGGATAGACCGCCTTGAGAATGCCGATTCGCTCCACCCCGAGAACGAAGGACGTGAAGAATAACGGGAAGTGTTAGCTGGAATCCATGAGCAAAGAGGCCTACATGGACGCCGCCGTTTGCCAAGTAGAGAACGCTCGATTCAAACAGAATAAAAGATTGCGAACTTACATCCGGCCTTTGATCGCGGACTTCACCGCTGGCCTCTATGGAATTCGCTGACGGCAGCCCTATTTGTTTGCCGAGCTTGTTGCTCATGCCTCTTATCGGGTTGATGCCATCCCGGTCTTACCTGTTTGCCATCCTTCGTTCCTTACCTGCGCAACCTGGTGGTGTGCCTTGCTTCCCTGTCGTGATCAAGCCGCTCGGATTTGACTGCCGGTGACGGCAGGGAAATCAGAGCGGAACTCCCTGCCATGTGCCAGAATCGCCCAGACGATCCGTGCGGTCTTGTTGGCTTGGGCCACACAGGCGACATTCGCGTTTCGTCGGACCGCCAGCCGTGCCAGCCAACTACTGTGCTCCGTCCTGCGCATCGTGTGATACAACACCGCTCGTGCACCATGCACCAGCAATCGGCGTAGATAGCCATCGCCTCTTTTGCTGATGCCTTGCAGCCGTTCCTTGCCACCACTGGAATGCTGCTTTGGTACCAAGCCCAGGAAGGCCGCCAACTGTCGGCCATTCTTGAAGGTCGTGATGTTATCGCCTATCGTGGCCTCCAGCGCCGTCGCCGTAATCGGCCCAATTCCCGGCACTTTCTCCAGTCGGCGGCATATGCTCGATTGCCTGGACAACGTCCGCACCTGATTGTCGATTTCCTGTACCTGTCGATCCAGCTCTAGCAAATGCGACAGCAGTCGTTGCGCGAGATCGCGCATCAGTGTCGGTAGCTCGTTCCTCTCGTCCGCGATTATCCCTTTCACTTCCTGCATCAGCTTTGCCAGCCCTTGAGGGACAATCAAGCCAAATTCCGCCAGCAAGCCGCGCAACTGATTCGCTTGGGCGGTCCGCGTCTTGACGAACCCATCCCGGACGCAGTGTAGTGCCAGGACGGCCTGCGCTTGAGGCGTCTTGACAGCAACGAACCGCATGCTCGGTCGACTTGCTGCTTCGCAAAGAGCCGCTGCATCGGCAGCGTCATGCTTGTTGCCCTTGACGTACGGCTTTACAAATTGCGGTGCGATTAGCTTCGCCGTGTGCCCAAAGGATTCCAGCTTGCGCGCCCAGTAGTGTGCGCTGCCGCACGCTTCCATCACCACAAGGCACGGCCGCAGACGCGTAAAGAACGGCACCATCTGTTCCCGTCGCAACGTCTTGCGCAAGACAGGATTACCGCGCGCATCCACTCCGTGCACCGCAAACACGCGCTTTGCCAAGTCTACGCCGATCATCGTAATATCCATGGCGGACTCCTCGCCTCAGGTGGTTGGTCAACGCTTCCACTGTGGCACATCGATGCCGTCGGCGCAGGAGTCCGTCTTCCCCCTCCTGTCCGGGAGGCGGCGTCCATACCATTTGTTTGAGTGGCCCGATACCTCTGCTACTCATGCGGCGGTCATGCGTAGGAGTTGGAGCGAGCCAAGAGATGTCGGACACAACCTCGTTCGGTTACGAGGCCTATCTCAGGACTTTGGAATCCGACTACCTAAATGGCAGCGACGCCAGCGCAGAGCGCGCTGGCGCGCACCCTGACGCTGGATCAGCGGCAGCGCTGTCTTGGCTTTTTAGGCCTTGGCTGTCGGCAGGATGTTGTTGCCACATGCGAGATCTCTGGCGTGGAATGCCAACAGTCCATTGATTTCAATCAATATGCGGGCAAGAACGCGACGTATAGTCCATAAATGAGGGACATCTATCAATATGAGGAGTTCTATATGGTCAAGACTCGCCGCCTGCCGGCCATTTTCGCGGCCGCGATGGTGTTCGCTTGGGCGCCGGTTGCCTACTCTGCATCTCCTGCAACAGATGCCGACCACGAAAAACACCATCCTGCGGAGCAGCAAGTGAAGCCGCAGGTTGCAGCACCTCAAATCAAGAGGGACGCTGACCTCGACGCGCAAGTTGCTCACCTTCGCGCAATCAGGGAGAGACTTTCACGAGCCACTACGCCGGAAGAGCGTCAAGCCCTATTGGCTGAGCGCAATAAGGTCATGCAGGACGCGATGGCCGGCATGCACAAGGAAATGATGGGAACACGAGGCCATGGTGGGATGGCATCTGGCATGAGCAAGACCAAGAGCAAAGCCCAGTCTGCCGATATGCAAATGTGCCATGACATGATGGGGCAACACATGGCCCTCATGGAGATATGCTCGGAAGTGGTGTACGGGGGATTGAGGTGGGAGATTGAAGGCGGTGGAGGTTTCAGCTGAGAATCTGA